>NZ_JASNGB010000020.1 GCF_030271215.1 Deinococcus rhizophilus
TCCCGCTCCTGTACAGCAAAAACCTCAACCTGTCAGGTACTGAGCCCGGCACGAATAGGCGAGGGCAGATGGATAGGGATGGATAGGGAGGGAGTCTCCCGGCAGTCGTCGGTTATGGGGTTGCCCGCTCACCCTTCGCCACGTTCTGCCCGGTCACCCGCCACACCCGCCCAGCGTTGAAGGTGTGCCAAGGCGGGCCGCCTGGGCCTTCACGCGCCGGGCAGCGGGACTCCCTATCGTGTGGCTGGTGCCGCCGCCAGGATGCGGGGGCCCCATGAGCCGGTCTCTCACCGCGCCTCTCGCAGAACATGCCTGATGTAGGGCGGCCCCCCACGGACGAACGTTTTGCAAACCACGTAAGGAGAACAACCATGAACCGGAACAGCTCCCGTGCCCCACTCCTGAAACCTGTCGCGGCCTTTTTGCTGGCTGCCCTCGGCCTGGCCCACGCCCAGCCTGTTTCCAATGTCCAAGTGACCTTCGACCGCTGCGAAGGCACCATCGAGCAGCGTCTCCGGAGCACCGAACGGGGCGTCAGCCGGTTCCAGGTGACGGCCTCCGGGCAGGTGAGCGGCCGGGCAAGTACGGCTGCGCAAGTCTTCGAGCTGAGCGTGCTCGCTCCCGGCGCGAGCCGCCCGTTGGTGTACCGCTCCAACGCGGTCTCGCTGGTGCGCCCGTCCCGGGAGGCCTACGTGCTGACCGCCTCCCTGATCGCCAACAACACGCTGATGAACTACGCCCTGACGCTGCCCGCAAACAGCCGGAACGCGGCCGTCCTGGTGGCGACGGACGCGGCGGGCAATGCGCTCTACCGGGGAACCTGCCGCTGGACGATCAACTCCGGCCGTCTTCCCTGAGCAGGGGGCAGGGTGGGCGAGGAGGCTGGGCCCCTGACGCCCTGCGTCCACCCACTGACGTGAGACGGAAGCCCACCGAGCAGCCCCCATAGCTGGGCAACCGTCTTGCCAGGCCTGCACTCCCCGGCAAGCTCCGGCAAGTTTCCTGGCAGTTACGCTCTGGCCCGCCAGCATGTCCGCCACAGATTGACCGCGCTCGTCACGGCCTGAAGGTCGGGGCAGGGGCAGCTGGTCTCACGCTGCCCCTGCCCCGACCTGTCCTCGGCTCTATGCCTCCTCTATGCTTCCGCGTACTCCTCCACCAGCGGGCACGAGCACACGAAGTTGCGGTCGCCGTACACGTTGTCCACCCGGTTCACGGCGGGCCAGTACTTCCAGGCCCGCTGGGCACGGCTGGGGAAGGCGGCGGTCTCGCGGCTGTAGGCCCGGTTCCATTCGCCCGCCATCAGGTCGTCCTGGGTGTGCGGCGCGTGACGCAGCGGGCTGTCCTCGGCCGGGAGCAGGCCGTCTTCCACCTCCTGAATCTCGCGGCGGATGTGCAGCATCGCGTCGATGAAGCGGTCGAGTTCCTCCTTCGGCTCGCTCTCGGTCGGCTCGATCATCAGGGTGCCGGGCAC
This sequence comes from Deinococcus rhizophilus, assembly GCF_030271215.1. GTDB lineage: Bacteria > Deinococcota > Deinococci > Deinococcales > Deinococcaceae > Deinococcus > Deinococcus rhizophilus. Next base: position 1,475 of record NZ_JASNGB010000020.1, read on the forward strand.
CGGGAAGCTCATGGTGGGGGCGTGGAAGCCGTAGTCCATCAGCCGCTTGGCGATGTCCTCCTCGGTGATGCCGCTGGCCCCCTTGAGGGGGCGAATGTCGAGAATGCACTCGTGGGCCACCCGCCCGCCGCGGCCCGTGTACAGCACCGGGAAGGCGCCACTGAGCTTCTGCGCGATGTAGTTGGCGTTCAGCAGCGCGACCTGGGTGGCCCTCTTCAGGCCCTCCGGCCCCAGCAGCCGGATGTACAGGTACGAGATGGGCAGGATGCTCGCGCTGCCGTACGGCGCGGCGCTGACGGCCCCGGTGCGGCTCTCGCTCGTGGCGCGGACCGTGTGGTTCGGCAGGAAGGGCGCGAGGTGAGCCTTCACGCCGATGGGACCCATGCCCGGCCCGCCGCCGCCGTGGGGGATGGCGAAGGTCTTGTGCAGGTTGAGGTGCGACACGTCCGAGCCGATCAGCCCCGGCTTGGCGAGCCCCACCATCGCGTTCATGTTCGCCCCGTCGAGGTAGACCTGCCCGCCGTGCGCGTGGACGATCTCGCAGACCTCGGTGACGTGCTCCTCGTACACGCCGTGGGTGCTGGGGTAGGTGATCATCAGGGCGCCGAGGTTGGCGCTGTGCTTCTCGGCCTGAGCCTTCAGGTCGTTCAGGTCGATATTGCCGCTCGCATCGGTCTTGACCACCACCACCTGCATCCCCAGCATGGCCGCGCTCGCGGGGTTGGTGCCGTGGGCGCTCGCCGGAATCAGGCAGACGCTGCGGTGCGCTTCATTCCGGCTCTCGTGGTACTTGCGGATGGCGAGCAGGCCCGCGTACTCGCCCTGGGCCCCGCTGTTGGGCTGCAAGGAAACGGCGTCGTATCCGGTGATGTCGGCCAGCCAGGCTTCCAGCTCCGCGAGCAGCTGCGCGTACCCTTCCGTTTGATCGGCGGGCGCGAAGGGGTGCAGGCTGCCGAACTCGGGCCACGTCACCGGGATCATCTCGGCGGTGGCGTTGAGCTTCATCGTGCAGCTTCCCAGGGGAATCATGCCGTGGACGAGGCTGTAGTCACGGTTCTCCAGCGCCTTGAGGTACCGCAGCATGGCGTGCTCGGAGTGATGCGTGTTGAAGACGGGGTGGGTGAGGTACGCGGAGGTGCGCTGGAGGCCCTCGGGGATGCCTTCTGCGGCCTGCCCGTCCAGCGACAGCACGTCCACCCGCTCCCCGGTCAGCGCCTCGGCGATGTCCGCGATGTCGGCGGGAGTCACCGTCTCGTCGAGGCTGACGCCCACGCGCCCGTTCCCGTAGCGGAAGTTGATTCCCTTCGCCTCGGCCCGCTCCCGGATGGCGGCCACGTCGCCGCCGAAGGTCAGGGTGTCGAAGAAGGTGGCGTTCGGCTCCAGCCCGGCGTTCCCCAGCGCCTTCGCCAGAATCCCGGTCATCCGCTGGACGCGCTGGGCAATCGTGCGAATCCCCTCCGGCCCGTGGTAGACGGCATAGGCGGCGGCCATGTTCGCCAGCAGCGCCTGCGCGGTGCAGATGTTGGAGGTCGCCTTCTCGCGGCGGATGTGCTGCTCGCGGGTCTGCATCGCCATGCGCAGGGCAGTCTTGCCCCGGCCGTCCTTGCTCACGCCGATCACGCGGCCGGGCATGGAGCGCTCAAAGCCCTTCTGGCAGGCCAGGAACGCCGCGTGCGGCCCCCCGAAGCCCATCGGCACGCCGAGGCGCTGGGCGCTGCCGATCACGATATCGGCCCCCTGCTCGCCGGGCGGCGTCACCAGGGCGCAGGCCAGCAGGTCGGTCGCCACGATCAGGGCCGCCTGTGCCCCGTGTGCCCGCTCGGAGATGGGGGAGAGGTCGTGCAGGTCCCCGTGGGTGCCGGGCGTCTGCACCAGCGCGGCGAAGGTGCCCTCGGGCAGTTCCCCGCTCGCGGCTCCCGTGACCACCTCGTACCCGAAGTACTCCGCGCGGGTGCGAACCACGTCCAGGGTCTGCGGGTGAACATCGTCGGCCACGTAGAAGACGTTGCCCTTGCTCTTGACCACGCGTTTGGCAAGCGTCATCGCCTCGGCGGCGGCGGTCGCCTCGTCGAGCAGAGAGGCGTTGGAGACGGGCATCCCGGTCAGGTCCATCACGGTCTGCTGGAAATTGAGCAGCATTTCCAATCGGCCCTGGCTGATCTCGGCCTGGTAGGGCGTGTAGGCCGTGTACCAGCCGGGGTTTTCCAGCATGTTCCGCAGGATCACGGGGGGCACGTGCGTGCCGTGGTAGCCCATGCCGATGTACGAGCGGAAGACCTTGTTCTTGGCGGCTACGGCCTTGAGATCGGCCAGCGCCTGCGCCTCGGTCACCGGGCCGCCCACGTTCAGCTCGCCCGTGAAGCGGATGGCCTCGGGCAGGGTCGTCTCGGTGAGTTCGTCGAGGCTGGAGACGCCGAGTTCGGCCAGCATCTCGGCCTGTTCCACCTCGGTGGGGCCGATGTGGCGGCGGGTGAAGTCGTCGGTTTGCAGGAGTTGGTTCAGGGGGCGCATGGAGTCTCCTTGAGGGGCAATCAGGGGTCAGCGGTCAGCGTTCAGCCTCGTGGTGCTGACGGCTGACCGCTGGGGGCTGACGGCTTCAGTTGTTCGCGGCGCTGTAGGCGTTGGCGTCCATCAGGTCGCCGCTTTCCTCGGTCACGTCCAGCCGGAACAGCCAGCCGTCCGTATAGGCGCCGCTGTTGACGAGTTCGGGGCTGCCGGACAGGGCCTCGTTGACGGCCACAATGGTGCCGCTGGCGGGGGCGTAGATGTCGGAGGCGGTCTTCACGCTCTCCACGACGGCGACCGTCTCGCCCGCGGAGACGACGCGCCCGACCTCGGGGAGTTCCACGTACACCACGTCACCAAGCTGGTCCTGCGCGAAGTCGGAGATGCCGACGGTGCCGTCGGGGGCGAGCCATTCGTGGGAGGCGGCGTACTTCAGTTCGCTGGGGGTCTGCATGGGCTTGATTCTCCTCTATGAAGGGGGCGGAAGTCTGTCGGCGGTGTCGCGGGGGTCCAGCGTTCGTTCAGCGCTTGTAGAAGGGCAACTCCACCCGCCGCGCCGGATGCGCCTTGCCGCGCACCTCGACCTCGTAGGCGTCGGCATTCGCCGCGTCCGCCCGCACGAGGGCCATGGCGATGGGGTGCCCGAGGGTGGGGCTGGTGCTGCCGGAGGTGACGTGGCCGACGCTCTCGCCGCCGAGCAGCACCGGGTAGCCCTCGCGCACGGGCACGCGGTCGAGCGCGAGGCCGATCAGCCTCACGGTGGGCGCGGCCTGAATCCCGGCGCGGCCCACGTGGTCCTTGTCCTTGACCACCCAGCTGTAGGTGCTGGCGAGGGGGTGCAGGTCGTCGGCGAACTCGTGGCCGTAGAGGGGAAAGCCCGCCTCCAGCCGCAAGGTGTCGCGGGCGCCCAGGCCCGCCGGGGTCAGCCCGACCGCGATCAGGCGGTCCCACAGGGCCTCGGCGTCGTCGGCCTTCACGAAGACCTCGAAGCCGTCTTCGCCCGTGTAGCCGGTGCGGGCGAACATCACCGGGAACTCCAGCAGGGTGCCCGGGAAGAAGGCGTTCTTCTTCTTCGCGCTCAGGTCCACGTCGGTGTGGGGTTGCAGCAGCGCCTCGGCCTGCGGCCCCTGCAAGGCGAGCAGGCCCCACTCGGGGGACTCGTCCGTGAGGGTCACGTCGTAGCCCGCCGCGTGCGTCTGGAGATGCGTCCAGTCCTTCTCGATGTTGGAGGCGTTCACCACCAGCAGGAACTCCGTCTCGCCCACCCGGTAGACGTAGATGTCGTCCACCAGCCCGCCCGACTCGTTGGGGAGCCAGTTGTACCCCGCGCGGCCGGGCCTGAGCTTGCTCACGTCGTTGGTGGTGACGCGCTGGAGGAAGGCTTCGGCGTCCGGCCCGCTCACCCGGAACTCGCCCATGTGCGACACGTCGAACATGGCGGCGCGGGTGCGGACCGCCTCGTGCTCGGCCTTCACGCCCGCGTACTGCACGGGCATGTCCCAGCCCCCGAAGGGAACCATGCGGGCCCCCGCCCGCAGGTGCGCGGCGTGCAGGGGGGTCCGCTTCAGCGGCGTCTCGGTCGTCGGGGTCACCCCCAAACTGTACCGGAGCGCCGCCCACGTCGTCCGGGCCGCCCGGACGTGCGGGGGGCTAGGCTGGGGCATGACCGGGCCGGAAAACGCGCACGCGAACGCCTCTTTCCTGCTGGGAGTGCGGCCGCCGCCGGGCCTCGGGACGCGGATGGACGCCTTCCGCACCCGGCTGGGGCTGCGCGAGAGTGCCGCGCACGTCACCGTGAAGGCGCGGAGCGGGTTGGGGCCGGAGTTGAGGTGGTGGGAGGCGGCACGGACCGTGGTGGCCGCGAGTGCCCCCGTCCGCCTGAATGTTGGCGGTCCTCAGGCCTTCCGCAACGGCACCGCCGTCTACCTCGGCGTCACCTCGCCGGACGTGGTGGCGCTCCACCTCCGACTGCTGGATTCGTTGAATCCGCCCCAGCGCTTCGGCTACGAGGGACCGCAGATGACGCCCCACCTCACCCTGGCCCTGCGGCGGCGTGGGGTGGACCTCGGCACGGTGCTGGAGGCGGCGCGGGCGGAATTTGCCGACCTGAAGGGGCAACCGCTGACCTTCACCGCCCACGAGGTCTGGGTCATGCGCAAGCCGGGACCGGGAGGCCTCTACGTGCCGTGGGAGGCGTGGCCGCTGGGTCAGGGCTGACCGCTCAGGGCTGAACGGGCCGCACGCCGCCCTCGGTCGCCAGGAACCCTGCCCGCAGGTCGTGGGCCTCGGTGGGGAGGGCGTCCACCACCAGCGCCTCCGGGACCACCCCCACGGTCAGGCCGGAAAACCCCGGCAGCAGGCGGTCGTAGAAGCCGCCGCCGTAGCCCAACCTCACCCCGAAGCGGTCGAAGGCGAGGCCGGGGAGGAGCACGGCGTCCACCGTCTCCAGCGCGACGCGGGGAGTAGGGGCCGGGGGCTGGCGCACCCCGAAGCGGCTGACCTCCGTCGCCGTGTCCCACGGGTGCAGCGTCAGGTGCGGCGCAGGCTGGAAGCGGGCGCGGGTGGTCAGCAACTCGAACCCGGCGGCCAGCGCCCCCACGTCCGGCTCGCCGGGCAGGGCGTGGTAGGCCAGCACCCGCCGCGCTCCCCGCGCGTGCAGGAAGGCGGCGAGGTGGGCACAAACTTCGGCCGAGTGGTCCGGCTGCCCGGCCCGCACCTCCCGCGCCCACGCCCGCCAGGTGGGTTTGGGGGCGCCGTGGGGGGGCGGGGTCATGGGGGACAGCCTAGCGAATGGGCCAGGAGAAAACCCCCGGCAGCGATGGCCGGGGGCAGGGGAGGCGGGAGACGCTTACTGGTTCGGCAGCGCCAGCGCGAAGGAGCGCAGGGCGAGGCCACTGACCGTGCTCCTGGAGGTGGCCGCGCCTGTGGTCAGGTTGACGGTGTAGAGCATGGTGTTGCCGCCCATGCTCACGCTGAGGTACGCCATGTCCGCCCCGGCGATGTCGAAGCCGGTCATGCCCTTCATGGCGTCCACGCCCAGCTTGCCGACCGGGGCCAGCGTGCTGAACTGAGGACCGACCGAGTGGATGACCAGGGTGTCCTGATCAGCGTCCACCGAGTACAGGGTCGTCATGGTGCCGGCATTGATGGCCCCGGCCGCGCTGTTGTTGAACGAGTTGGTGTAGGCCGCCGCGACGAGGTTGGGATTGGGCGTGCCGCCCACGTACATCAGCATCCCGTCGTCGGTGACCGTTCCAGCGGGCGAGGCCGTCGGGACCGGCGCCGCGTTCAGGGTCAGGCGGAAGTTGCGGTCCGTCTCGGCGAGGACGCGCAGGCGGTTGGCCGCCGGGTTGAAGTCGATGGCGACGGGCGTGATGCCTGCTGTCAGGCTGGACCCGTCGGCGGTCAGGGCGCCGGTGGCCGGGTCGAGGCGGTACAGCTTGCCGGTATCCGACATGGCGTAGAGCCGGTTGTCGGTGTTGCGCACGTCCAGGTCGATCAGCGTCTCGCTGCTGCCCAGGCCCGTCACTGCGGTGCGCTTGAGGCTCTGGGTGGCGTTGTCGGTGCCGAAGGTCACCAGGCGCCCCTGGGTGTCCAGCCCGTAGGCAGTCAGGCCCTGGGGGGCGGCGGGGGCTTTCATCGTCCCGCAGGCGGAGAGGGCGAGGGCAAGGGTCGCGGAGAGAAGGGCGAGTCGTTTCATGGGGAGTCTCCTGCCGGAAGCGGGGGAGCGCCTCCGGTCTTCGTTCAGCTCTAAGCGGCGGCGACGCGATTGGATGCGCTGAGGTCTTGAGCGGAGCTTTATCTACCGGCTCTGTCCGCCCCGCCACCGTCCCCGGCGCGGCGGGGTGGTCTGCTCGGCCCATGCACACGCTGATTGTGGGAGCGACCGGGGGCATCGGGGCGGCGACGGCGCGGGCCTTTGGGGCACGGGGGGACCGGCTGACCCTGAGCGGACGGGACGCGGGGCGGCTCGCGGCGCTGGCCACCGAACTCGGCGCAGAGGCCAGGGCCGCCGATCTGGGCTACGAGAGCCACGTGCGGGCGCTGCTGGAGGGCGTGGAAGGCGTGGACACCCTGGTCTACGCGGCGGGCGCGGCCCTTCCCGGTCCCTTGCAGGAGGCGGACCCCGCAGCGGTGCGGGCCGTGTGGAACGCGAACTACTTCGGGGCGCTGTGGGTGCTCAAGCATGGGCTGGGGCGCCTGAATCCCGGTGGGCGCGTCTACCTGCTGGGAGCGCGGCCTGAACTCGTGACCGCGCGGGGCTTTTCCCAGTACGCGGCGAGCAAGGCCGCCTTGAGAAGCGCCGCCGAGATCGCCCGGCTGGAGGCGCGGGGGGTCGGGATCACGCTGGTGCTGCCGCCCGCCGTGGACACCGGCCTGTGGGCACAGGTGGGGCGGGTGCCGCGCGGGGCGATCTCGCCGGAGGCCGTCGCCGCCGCCATCGCCGCCGACCGGGACGGCCCCCCGCAGCCCGAGCTGAGGCCGGAGGGTTAGAGCATTTGCCATAAGAAGGCGGTGGGTTTCCGCATTCGTTGGCCGAGCGGACTTGCAAAGCTGCGCAGCAGAACGAGCGAATTGAAGAAGAGCATTGGGCATTCGGGGAGGCACCTGGGGCGCCCTTCCCCGGGGGCCGTCATTCTGCCCAATGCTCTAGCCCGCTTCCTTCGGCCCCTTCAGCCCACTCCTGCCCTCACGTTCCCGCAGCACGGCGGCCACGTCGCCCGGCGAGACGCCCACCTCGGCCATCGCGAAGAGGGTATGGAACAGGAGGTCGGCCACCNCGCTTCCTTCGGCCCCTTCAGCCCACTCCTGCCCTCACGTTCCCGCAGCACGGCGGCCACGTCGCCCGGCGAGACGCCCACCTCGGCCATCGCGAAGAGGGTATGGAACAGGAGGTCGGCCACCTCGGTCGCCAGTTCCGCCCGGTCGCCATTTTTCGCCGCGAGCAGCACCTCGCCCGCCTCCTCGCTGATCTTCTTCAGCACCCGGTCGAGGCCCCCGGCGTGCAGCCGCGCCACGTAGCTGCCCTCCGGCAGGGTGGCGAGCCGCTGCGCGATGGTCGCGTGGACGCGCTCCAGGGTGCCGCCGAGTCCAGCGTCCGGGGCCTCCCCCTCCAGCAGCGGCGTGTGGAAGCAGGAATATTCCCCGGTGTGGCAGGCCGGCCCGGTCTGCTCGACCCGGTACAGCACGCTGTCGCCGTCGCAGTCCAGATGCACCGAGACGACCCGCTGGGTGTGCCCGCTCGTCGCGCCCTTGACCCACTGCTCCCCCCGCGAGCGGCTGTAGTAGGTGGCCTCCCGCGTCTCCAGCGTGCGCTCCAGGGCGGCGCGGTCGGCATACGCCTGCATCAGCACCGCGCCGGTGCGGGCGTCCTGGGTCACGACCGGGATCAGGCCGCTCGTTCCTGCCTCGGGGGGACCGAACTTCACGGCGTCCAACCCGCTCACACGTCCCGCCAGTCGGGGCGCACGGGCAGCCCCTCGGCCTTCAGGTACGCCTTGACCTGCGGCACCGTCAGCTCCCCGAAGTGAAAGACGCTGGCGGCGAGCGCGGCGTCGGCCTGTCCGCCCGCCTCGCCGCCGCGCAGCACGTCGCGGAAATCCTCCAGCCGCCCGGCCCCGCCCGAGGCGATCACGGGCAGGTCCACCGCCGAGGCGACGGCGCGGGTCGCGTCCAGGTCGAAGCCCGCGCGGGTGCCGTCGGCGTCCATCACGTTGAGGCAGATCTCGCCCGCGCCCAGCTGCTGGCCCTGCTCGGCCCACGCCAGCAGGTCGAGGCCGGTGTCCACCCGGCCGCCGCCCACGTGGACCGTCCAGCCCTCACCGCCCGGCCGCCGCTTGGCGTCGATGCTCAGGACCACGCACTGCGCCCCGAAGTGGTCGGACGCCTCGCGGATCAGCTCCGGGCGCCGCACCGCGCCGCTGTTCACGCTGATCTTGTCGGCCCCGGCCATCAGCAGTTGCCGGAAGTCCGACACGGCGTTCACGCCGCCGCCCACCGTCAGCGGCATCATCACCTGCTCGGCCACCTGGGCAGCCACGTCCAGCATCAGGGCCCGGCCCTCGTGGGTCGCGGTGATGTCGTAGAAGACCAGTTCGTCGGCCTGCTGCGCCTCGTAGGCCTGCGCGAGCGTGAGGGGGTCCCCGGCGTCGCGGTGGTCCTCGAAAAAGCGGACATTCTTGACCACCCGCCCGTTTTGCACGTCCAGACAGGGGATGATGCGCTTCGTGAGCATGGGAGGCAGTCTAGCCCGCTGCCCGGGACGTCCCGCTGACCCGGTCCCACCTGACTGGACATGAGTTCCTCACACCTTTGTGTTTAGGATGAATTTGATAAAATCTTTACGTTCCGGGGAGTACAGGAAGGGCCGTGATTCGCGCAGGTCAGGCGAAGGGGTGGGGTGACGGGGCACATGGAAAGACGGCGAATCCTGCTGGTGGACGACAATCCGAACGATGTGGAGCTGGCCCTCAACGCCCTTCAGGACCGCGAAGCCGAGGTCGAGGTGGCGGCCAGCGGCGCGGAGGCCCTCGCCGCCCTGCATGGCCGCCCGCTGCCCGACCTGATCCTGCTCGACCTGAATATGCCGCAGATGGACGGCCTCGCCGTGCTCGACCAGATTCGCGGCGCTCCCGCCACCTGCAGGATTCCGGTCGTGATCCTGAGCACCAGCGGCGAGGAACGCGACGTGGCCGACTGCTACGCGCACGGCGCGACCGCCTACGTGGTCAAGCCGATGGACTTCGGGCAGTTCCGCTGCGCCCTGCGGACCATCACCGACTTCTGGGCGCGGCTGAACGTGCGGCCCCGGCTGCGCTGAGCCGTTCCAACCCTCAAGCCGAGCTTCAGACCCGGCCCCACGCCCCACGCTACCCTGCCCCCATGCGTGTCTGGATCGGCTGCGGCGGCTACACCAACGACGACTGGGCGGCCCCCGGCCTGATCTACGAGGGCGTCAAGAAAGACGCCTACCTGGAGACCTACTCCCGGCACTTCGACGCGGTGGAACTGAACAGCAGTTTCTACGCGATTCCGGGCCTCAAGGCCTTCGAGGGCATGGCCCGCAAGTCGGGCGGGCGGACCCGCTTCACGGTGAAGGTGAACAGGGTCTTTACCCACGACCGCGCCCCCCAGAGCGCCGACTTCGACCGCATGCTGCAAAGCCCGCAGCCCCTGCGCGACGCCGGGCTGATGGGGCCGTATCTGGCGCAGTTTCCCTATTCCTTTCACCGCACCGCCGAGAACCGCAAATATCTGCTGGCGCTGGCCGAGCGTTTCGCCGGGCACGAGCTGGCGGTCGAGTTGCGCCACGCCTCCTGGGACCAGCCGGGCGTGCGCGAGGGCATGGCCGAGTACGGCCTGATCTGGGTCAGCCCCGACTACCCGCCGGTCGGTGGGATGCCCGAGCCGCAGGTGCATGTCACGACCGACGTGGGCTACCTGCGGCTGCACGGGCGCAACAAGGGCAGCTGGTGGGACGGTCAGAGTGCCGCCGAGCGCCACGACTACCTCTACACCCGCGCCGAGATGGACGAGTGGGCCGAGAAGATCGCGCTGGTCGAGGGCGACCTCAGCGAGCTGTACATCTACTTTCAGAACACGACCAGGGGCCACGCTCTGAAAAACATCCCCATGCTGCGCGAGGCGCTCAATGCGCGGGGGGTGCCGGTCAAGACGCCGGAGCCGGGCGAGGACGAGGGGCGGCTGCTGTAGGACGCATGGTCGGTCGCTCGTGGTGGGTCGAGGTCGAAGGCCAGAGCTTCAGCCCCGACAAGCCGACGACCACACGTGACACGCCTCAAAGCATCGTCATCTCGCTGAGTCCCGCCAGAAACTCGCGCTCGGGGTATTCCTCCCCGTCGAAGCCCCTGTCGCCCTCGGCAGGCTGGACGCTCAGGGAGGCGAAGTCGAAGAGGTCGCGGTCCAGCAGGTGGCTGGGCGTCACGCGCGTCAGCCCGCGCAGCACGTTTTGCAACCGGCCCGGATGCTCGCGCTCCCAGCCCTGCAACATCTGCCCGACCACCTCGCGCTGGAGGTTGGGCTGGCTGCCGCACAGGGTGCAGGGGATGATGGGAAAGCCCTTTGCCACGGCGTACCGCTCGATGTCCCGTTCCGCGAGGTAGGCCAGCGGGCGAATCACCACGTTCGTCCCGTCGTCCGACTGGAGCTTGGGCGGCATCGCCTTCAGCCGCGCACCGAAGAACAGGTTCATGAACAGCGTCTCCAGAATGTCCTCGCGGTGGTGGCCCAGGGCGATTTTCGTCGCGCCGATCTCGCGGGCATGCTGGTAGAGGGCGCCCCGGCGCAATCGGCTGCACAGGGCGCAGGTGGTCTTGCCCGGCGGCGTCTTCGCCTGGACGACGGAGTAGGTGTTCTGGGTCAGGATCTGAAAGGGCACCCCCAGCCGCGTGAGGTACTCCGGCAGCACCTCCCGGGGAAAGCCCGGCTGACCCTGGTCGAGGTTCACGGCCACGACCTCGAAGTCGATGGGCGCACGCCTGTGCAGGTGCAGCAGGATGTCCAGCAGCGTGTAGCTGTCCTTGCCTCCCGAGAGGCAAACCATCACCCGGTCACCCTCCTCGATCATGCGGTAGTCGGTGATGGCCGCCGCCGCACCTTTCACGAGGGGCGCGAACAGACGCGGGAGGTCGGTGTGGGGGGCAGCGGTGGGGGAGGGACGGGTCTGGGTCATGGCGTCTCGCTTGGCCCGCTGCGGCGAGCGGGAGTCGGGGACATGGTAGCCCCGGCGCCTCCGGCCTGACCCTCCCCGGCATTCATCCGGGCCACGATCAGCACGGCGGGCGTCAGCATCAGCGCCCACGCGAGCCACTTGCCGGGGTGGACAGGCTGCCAGCCCCCGGCCTGGTGCGGGTACACCCACGCGCCCAGCCCGGTCGCCACATTCTCCGCGAGGTAGACAAAGGCGGCGATCAGGGCCAGCGAGAGGGGGAGGCCCATCCGGAAGCGCTCGCCCCCCACCGTGAAGGCCACCCGCGTCCGGCGGTAGGCCAGCAGCAGGGCCGCCGTCAGCCCCAGCCGCACCTCCAGCCCGGCCATCACGAAGAAGTGGGCGTAGGTGCCGCCCACGAGGGCGACCTGAAGGGCCAGCGGCGGCTCCCCGCTCAGGCGCAGTCCCGACCGCCGCCACGCCTGCGCGACGTAGCTGCCCACGCTGGCGTACATGAACCCCGCGTAGAGCGGCACGCCGAGCACCTTGCTGACGGCCTCGTCCGGGTAGGCCCAGGCGCCCAGCGCGACCCGGTGCGCCTCCAGCCCGAAGCCCAGCGCGTGAAAGAGCAGCAGCGCCCCAGCCTCGCGCGGTGTCTCGAAGCGGGTCCAGACCAGCGCCGCCTGCACCAGCAGGCACCCCAACAGCAGGAAGTCGTAGCGGGCCAGCCCCCAATCCTCCAGCGGCAGCACCTTTGACAGCGCCAGCAGCCCCACCACGCTGAAGGCGAAGGTGCAGCACAGCGCCTGCACAGCGGTGAAGTGGGCAAGCAGGTGCAGGAAGCGGGAGAACGGCGACGGCCACGTGCCCTCCCCGGGTGGGCCCTTCCCGGGTGGGACTGGGAGAGCTGGCGCGAACCCTCTGGGGGCCTGATGGACACGGCCTCTGTCCTCCTTCCCCCCTGCGGGGGAGGCCGGGTGGGGGGTGGACGGCCACGCCGTCTCAGCCAGAGAACGGCCCTCGCCCCTGCAGACCTCCGTCCCCTCCCCCTCCCGTCTCATGCCCCCAGCGTGCCCCCCCGCCCCGGCTGGTGGCGTCATGCTTCCGGAGGACGCCCGCCTCATCTGCGGGCACTACTCTGGGAGGCGATGAGCTGCGCCTTGCCTTTCCCCTCCCAAGCGTGCCCCGCGCCCCGGTGCGTGCGCGGCGGCCCGGTAAAGTAGCTTTCATGCGCTTCTTCACGGGGCTGGGCGTGCTGCTGCTGCTGGGATCGGCGGGGGCGGGCACCCTGTGGTGGACCTGGGGGCGCGAGCTGCCCAGCGTGCAGGCCCTCGACGTGCTGGAACTCAGCGGGCAGACCCGGGTGTACGACCGCCGGGGGCAGCTGGTCGGCACCCTGACTCCCAGCCTGGGCGGGGGCAGCGGCGTGAACCGCGACCTGCTGGCCCTGAACGAGATCAGCCCCTGGCTGCGCAAGGCCATCGTGACCAGCGAGGACCGCCGCTTCTTCGAGCACCGGGGCGTGGACTATCAGGGCATCGTGCGCGGGCTGCTCAAGGGCGTGCTGTACAACGACCTGGAAGGCGGCTCCTCCATCACCCAGCAGGTCGTGAAAAACACGCTGCTGCACGACCTCGAAGGTGCCCGGACCCTGGAGCGCAAGTTCAAGGAGGCGGTGCTCGCCTACCAGCTGGAGCGCAACTTCTCCAAGGAACAGATTCTGGCCGCGTACCTCAACGTCATCTACTGGGGCGACGGGGGCCAGCGCGACATCATCGGGGCGGGGACGGCGGCGCGGGCCTACTTCAAGAAGGGGGCGGCGGACCTCAACCTCGCCGAGAGCGTGTACCTCACGACCATCGTGCCCGCGCCCAACCGCCGCTACAAGGATTTCGGGGCCTACCGCCCCCTGATGAAGAGCGTGCTCGACCGCATGGTCGAGGACGGGGAAGTGACCCGCGCCGAGGCCGACGCCGCCTGGAAGACCGAGATCTACCCGGCAGGCTGGCGCATCGGCTGGAACCCCGACGGCACCCTGCGCTCGGCGGTGCTGGAGCGCCCGGGTCGGCTGGAAGAGAACATGCCGCCGCCGCCCGCCCAGACGGCCTTTCACTCCCTGCAGGCGGTGGAGCAGGAGCTGAAGCGGGCGGGCGTGACGGGCAAGGCGCTGTACGGCGGCGGCAAGATTTTCACCGGGATGGACCTTCAGGCGCAGAAGGCGGCCGAGCAGGCCAGCCTGAACGCGCAGCTTCCCGACGGGGCGACCCTGGGAGCGGCCTACCTCAACCCGAAAAATGGCGAGGTGCTCGCGCTGGTGGGGCAGAAACTCGCGGGCGGACGCCCCGCCGACTGGAACAACGCGGTCCAGGCGCGGCGGCAGGTGGGCAGCTCCATCAAGCCGCTGCTGTACACGCTGGCGCTCGAGGAAGGCTGGAAGCAGAGCGACACCGTGCTGGACTCGCCCCTGACCGGGAGCTACCAGCCCAGGAACTACAACGGACGCTGGACCGGCGAGTACAAGACGATGCGCTACTCGCTGGACCACAGCCTCAACCTCACAACGGTGCGGATAGCGCAGGAACTGGGGGTCCCGGCGTTCGAGGCCAAGCTGCGTGAACTGGGCCTGACGCCGCCGCCCGACGCGGGGCTGTCGCTCTCGATCGGCACGCTGGAGGCCAGCCCGCTGCAGATGGCCGCCGCCTACGTGCCCTTTGCCAACGGGGGCCTGTACTACGCGCCCACGCTGGTGCGCCGGGTGGAGGGAGCGCAGGGCGAGGTGCTCTACAGCCGCCCCGCCCCGCAGGGCAAGCGGGTCTGGGACGTGCGGACGGCGTGGCTGGGGCTGGACATGCTGCGCGGGGTGGTGAACGACCTGACCCCCGTGCAGGGCGGCCTCGCCACCCGCGCCCAGATTCCCGGCTGGGACGTGGGCGGCAAGACGGGCACCACCAACGACGTGAAGGACCTGTGGTTCGCCGGGGTCACCCCGCTGATCTCGGGGGCGGTGTGGGTGGGCAACCAGAGCGGCCAGCCGCTGCCGGGCTGGGCCTACAGCGGCGAGATTCCCACCCCGGTCTGGCAGCAGGCGGTCGCCGGGGCGCTGGCGGGACAGCCCCGCGTCCCGTTCACCGAGCCGGGCGGCATCACCTACCGGGTGGTGCGGCAGGTCAACATGGCCTTCCGCGAGGAGGAGGCCGACCAGCCCCCGGTCGCCCGCGACGGCAGCGGCCGGGGCGAGGGCGGTTTCTTCGGGCGGCGAACCCAGGTGCCCGCGCCGACGCCGGTTCCAGTCCCCGCTCCGGCGCCCGATCCCGCGCCAGTGCCGGACCCTGTGCCCGTACCAGATCCTGTGCCCGTGCCAGTTCCCGAGCCAGGGCCGGTCGAACCCATCCCCGACGTTCAGCCCCTTCCCGAAGAGGTGCCCGCCGAGCCCCCCGCCGACCTCTTCCCGCAGGAGGTGGCCCCGCCCGAGGCCCCGCTGCCGGAAGACCCCTACGCGCCCGAGCCGCTGCCGCAGGATGACTTCGGTACGCCCGCGCCGCCCGTGGAGGACGTGGCCCCGGAACCCTTCCCCGAACCGCTGCCGACCCCCGAGGACTCCGGCGACGGCGGCTTCGGCGAGCAGGTGCCGCCCCCCGACGAGCCCCTGCCCTACGAGCCGCCCGCACCGGAGGACTTCGGAGCGCCGCTCGGTTTCTAGCCGGGCCCTACTCCACCGCCACCAGCCGCAGCGTTCCCGTCTCCGCCGGGCCGTCGATGGTCAGCACTTCCAGGCGGCAGGGCAGATCGTCGCGCCCCAGTTCGCGCACGAGGTAGGTCAACGCCGACCGCCCCATCAGCGCGAGCTTGCGCGGGGTCACGCTCTCGGCGGCGTCGCCGAAGCGGGCCGAGCGGCGCTGGCGGACCTCGGTGAAGACGAGGACCTCGCCGTCCCGCGACACGAGGTCGATCTCGCCGCCCGGAATGCGGTAGTTGCGGGCCAGAATGACCCGGCCGAGGCTCTTCAGATGGGCAGCGGCGCGGGCCTCGGCGTCGGCGCCCTTCAGCCCTCCTCCTCCGGGCCGTGGCCCAGATCGCTCAGCAGGTCGCGGTAGAGGCGGGCGGCGTCGCGGCGCACGTCGTCCAGGCCAGCGTCGTCGTCGGCCAGCTCCAGCGCCGTCTCCAGCGCACCCTCCAGCACGGCGGCGTAGATGGGCCAGCGGCCCTGCGGGGCGGTGTCCTGCTCCTGCTCCTGCTCCGACTCCTCCTCCCCGTCCTCGCCCTCCAGCTGCGAGAGGGCGTCCTCGGCGGCGGCCCGCTCGGCGTCGCGCTTGGAGCGGCCCTCGCCGTGGCCCAGCTCGCGGCCCCCGGCCCTCACGGTGACGCGAAAGGTGCGCTCGTGGGCGGGGCCTGTCCCCTGCGCGTCGAAGGTGGGGGTGCCGAGGCCCAGCGCCGTGAGCCGCGCGATCAGGTCGCCCTTGGGGTTCATCCTCTCAGGGTACATGCGCCGCGGGGGCGCGGTATGCTGGCCGCCCGGAACAACCCGCGTTTCCTCGCCCTGCCCCGTCCCTGCGGCAGAGGCCCACGCCGCGCGTGTCCCCGGAGGCCCCATGACCCAGACCGCCCCTGCCCCCATCCCGCCTGCCCGCCGCCTCGTGCTGGGGCTGCAACATTCGGTCGCCATGTTCGGCGCGACGGTGCTCGTACCCATCCTGGTGGGGCTCTCGCCCTCGGTGGCCCTCTTCGGGGCGGGAGTGGCGACGCTGCTCTTTCACCTGCTCACGCGGGGGCAGGTGCCCATCTTCCTGGGGTCGAGTTTCGCCTTCATCGCTCCCACCGCCCTGGTCGTGAAAGAGTTCGGCCCCGCTGCCGCCGGGGGTGGCCTGATCGCGGCCGGGGCGATGTACCTGCTGTTTTCCGGGCTGGTGCGGGTGCTGGGCGTGGGGCGGCTTCTGCAGGTCTTCCCCCCCGTGGTCACCGGTCCCGTCATCATCGTGATCGGCCTGGGGCTGAGTAGCGTGGCGGTCGATCAGGCCAAGACGAACTGGTGGCTGGCCCTCGTCACGCTCGCGGCGGCGGTCGTGGCGAGCCTGTGGGGCCGGGGCCTGTTCCGGATGATTCCCATTCTGATCGGCGTGGTCACGGGGTACCTCGTCTCGCTCGCCACCGGGCAGGTGGGCCGCGAGGCGCTGGACGCGGTCGCGGCGGCCCCGCTGCTGGGCCTGCCGGACTTCCACGCCCCGGCCTTCGACTGGCGGGCAGTCGCCATCATCGCGCCCGTGGCGGTCGTGACCTTTATCGAGCATGTGGGCGACGTGATCGTGAACGGGCGGGTCGTGGGCAGGAACTTTCTGGAAAAGCCGGGCCTGAGCCGCACGCTGTTTGCCGACGGCCTCGCCAACATGAGCAGCGCGGCGCTGGGTGGCCCCGCCGCGACCACCTACGCCGAGAACACGGGCGTGCTGGCCCTGACCCGCGTCTATGACCCCCGTGTGATCCAGATCGGGGCTGTTTTCGCCGTCCTCTTCGGCTGTTCGCCCAAGCTGGCCGCCGTGCTGCGGAGCCTGCCGCAGGGGGTGCTGGGCGGCGTCAGCATCCTGCTGTTCGGCATGATCGCCTCTGTCGGCATCCGCACGCTGGCCGAGGCGAAAATCGACTTCGCGCACTCGCGCAACCTGATCATCGTCTCCTTGATTCTGGTGCTGGGCCTGGGTGGGGCGGCCTTTCCGATCAGCGTGGGCGGCACCACCCTGAACCTGTCGGGCATGGCCCTCGCGGCGCTGGTGGGGATCGCAGCGAACCTGATTCTCCCGGCGCAGAAGCCGGAGGTGGACGGCGGTGAGACCGGGGAGCGGGAGCGGGTGCTGCACTGAGCGGGTGGGGAGGCTCTGCGCCGTTTGAAGCTGCTCAGCTCAACCCCCACGGTGCAGCCGCGTATTCTTGGGCCATGCGAACCATCCGGAACCTGGTGCTGCCGCTGCTGGCCGTCTTCACCCTGGGGCCGGGAGCAGCGGGAGGGGGTGCCGACGGGCCGCCCGCCGCGTCCGGCTTGCGGCCTGGACAGAACTGGCTGCTCCGGGGCGTGGACGCCGGGGGCCGCGAGGTCCTGCACAGCCTGACGGTCGCGGGCCAGCCGCAGTGGGACGGAAGACGCTGGTTCGCGCCCACCACGCTGGGAACCGTGCTGGTCAGTGAGGCGGTGCCCCTGATGCTGGTGGTGTCCGCCTCGGAGGCGGCCGGGCGCACGGGCCTGATCTGTTTCGGCGCACGGGACGGGGACCGGCACCGGGGCATCCTGCTGTCGGGCACCCCGCCGCAACAAAGGGAACAGGCTGGACGGGTCGCGGAGGCGGAGCGCCGCTGGCGGGCCTCCCTGCCCCGCCCCCGTGGAGCCACCGGGCGCGAGATGCAGGGCTGGGCCAGGGCCGCTGGGGTCGGCACCTGTGAGGCGTTGGTGTTCTGAAGGGCACCCGGCACCCTCCTCGTCCTGCGCCCAGCCCTACCGCCGCCCCTTGCGCCTGACCTTCTGCCCCGGCACCGTCGCCTGCTTGAATTCCTTGCCCTGCAGCTTGGCCTCGATCGCGCGAATCTGGTCACGCAGCGAGGCGGCCCGCTCGAAGTCGAGGTCCTCGGACGCCTGCCACATGTCGAGTTCGAGGTCGGTGAGCTGCGCGGCCAGCGTGTCCCGGTCCTCGCCCACGTTCTCCGAGCTGATCTCGTCGGGTGTCTCCTCGCCCCGGATGACGTTGCGGACGCCCTTGACCACCGTGGTCGGCGTGATGCCGTGTTCCTCGTTGTAGGCGACCTGCTTCTCGCGGCGGCGGCGGGTCTCGTCCATCGCGGATTCCATCGCGGGCGTAATGGTGTCGCCGTACAGGATCACCTCGCCCCGCACGTTGCGGGCCGCGCGGCCGATGGTCTGGATCAGGGCGCGCTCGCTTCTCAGGAAGCCGGGCTTGTCGGCGTCCAGAATCGCCACGAGCGAGACTTCCGGCAGGTCCAGCCCCTCGCGCAGCAGGTTGATGCCCACCAGGACGTCGTAGTGCCCCAGCCGCAGGTCGCGGATGATGACCTGCCGCTCCACGCTGTCGATGTCCGAGTGCATGTAGCGGGTCCGGACGCCCTTCTCGAGCATGTACTCGGTGAGGTCCTCCGCCATGCGCTTGGTCAGGGTGGTCACCAGCGTGCGCTCGCCCCTGGCCGCCCGCTCGCGCACCCGGCCCAGCAGGTCCTCGATCTGGCCCTGGATGGGGCGCACGGTCACGGGCGGGTCCACCAGCCCGGTCGGGCGGATGATCTGGTCGGCCACGCTGTCGCTGACCTGCCGCTCGAAGGGGCCGGGGGTGGCCGACACAAACACGGTCTGCCCGGTCTTGGAGAGGAACTCGTCGAAGTTCAGCGGGCGGTTGTCCATCGCGGAGGGCAGCCGGAAGCCGTAGTCCACCAACGTCTGTTTCCGCGCCCGGTCCCCGTTCGCCATCCCGCCAATCTGCGGCACCGTGACGTGCGACTCGTCGATAAAGGTCACGAAGTCGTCCGGAAAGTAGTCCAGCATGGTGTACGGCGTGGCCCCCACGGCCCGCCCGTCGATATGCCGCGAGTAGTTCTCGATGCCCGAGCAGTAGCCCAGCACCTTGAGCATCTCCAGGTCGTAGAGGGTGCGCTCCTTGAGCCGCTGCGCCTCGAGCAGCTTGCCCACCGACTTGAAGTATTCCAGCCGCGCGTCCAGCTCCTCCTGAATGGTCACGATGGCCCGCTCGATATTCCCCGCCGACGAGACGTAGTGCTTGGCCGGGTAAATCACCGTGGCGTCGAGGTCGGCCAGCCGGTCCCCGGTGAGGGGATGCACCACGCTGAGGCGCTCGATGTCGTCGCCCCACATCTCGACGCGCAGCGGCTGCTCGTCGTAGGCGGGCCAGACCTCCACAATCTCGCCCTTGACCCGGAAGCGGCCCGGCATCATCTCGATGTCGTTGCGCTCGTACTGCATGTTGACCAGCCGCCCCAGCAGCTCGTCGCGGGGCATGGAGCCGCCCTTTTTCAGCACCGCGTTGAGCGCCGTGTACTCCTTGGGGTCGCCCAGGCCATAGATGCACGACACCGACGCCACCACGATGGTGTCCCGCCGGGTGAGCAGCGAGCGCGTGGTGGAGTGCCGCAGCCGCTCGATTTCCTGATTGATGGCGGCGTCCTTCTCGATAAAGAGGTCCTTGCCGGGCACGTACGCCTCGGGCTGGTAGTAGTCGTAGTAGGAGATGAAGAACTCGACCGCCGCGTCGGGAAAGAACTCGCGGAACTCGGAGGCGAGCTGGGCGGTGAGGATCTTGTTGGGGGCCATGATCAGGGCGGGGCGCCCCGTCTCCTCAATGACCTTCGCCATGGAGTACGTCTTGCCGGTGCCCGTCGCTCCCAGCAGCGTCTGGAACCGCAGGCCCGAGTCGAGCCCGTCCACCAGCGAGCGAATGGCGGTCGGCTGGTCACCGGACGGGGTGAAGTCGGATTTGACCTTCAGCATCGAACTACCTCCACGGGGCGGGACAGGACAGGGGCCGAGCGCCGGATTCCGGCACGCGAATGCATCCCACCAGTTTACGCGCAGAACGTAAGGCGGGTGTGGGGAGGATGACCGAGTCTCAGCCTTTCAAGCGCCGCAACGCGTCCTGAATGTCGCGGCCACTTCGCAGCACGACCAGCTGCAGCCCCGGCACGGTTCGGAGCCGCTCTAGAGCATTTGACAGAAGGACGGCCCCCGGGGAAGGGCGCCCCTAGTGCCTCCATTCTGCCCCATGCTCTTCTTCAATTCGCTCGCTCCGCTCGGCCAACGCATGCGGAAACCCACCGCATTCTTATGGCAAATGCTCTAGCATTCCCGTCACCTTGTCCGGGAAGTGCCAGGTATAGCGGAGAAACTCCCGATCCGGCCAGCGGGGACGGGTTCCAGCAAAGTGGGGATGCCGTCCCGACAGCTCGCGCCGCAGCACCCGCCACAGGCAGAGTTCACGCGGCGGCATCAGAAAAAGCACGGTGTCCGCCTGCGCGGCTCTCATGGTGATGGTGCTGTTGTAGTTGCCGTCCATGATCCAGCTTTCTCCAGCCAGCGCGTCCTGCAGCCGCTGCTGCCAGACGCTTCGGGGGACTTCCTGTTGTCCCAGTTGCTCCTTTTCCCAGTACAGGTCGTCCAGATGCACGAGGGGCAACCCCGTCCGCGCCGCCAGCTCCTGGGCGAAGGTGCTCTTGCCCGCGCCGGGGCTGCCGACGATCAGGACGCGCTTCACTCCGGTTTCCTCGCCACCACCACGAGTTCGCCGCGCTCCTCGCCCACGCGCTCGCCATGCCAGCCGCCGTAAATGGTTTCCACCGCGAACCCGGCGGCCATCAGGCTCTGGCGCAATTCGGCCTCCGTGCGAAAGCGCAGGGTGCTGCGGTCGGTGATCCGTTCACCGGAGGCCAGAAACTGCATGTGGCCGGTAAAGGTCACGCGGCCATCCGTCACCCCGTCCACCGTCATCCACGCTTCCAGTTCCTGACCGTCCGGCAGGGTCACTCTCTCGCGTTCGTCACCCGAATCCCAGACTTCCCAGCCCCGCGCCGCCGGGTCGCGTGAATCGAAGGCCAGCCGTCCGCCGGGCACCAGGGCGCGGTGGAGGTGCCCCAGGACTTCGGCCCACGCCGCGTCCTCCTCAAAAATCTGTGCGACGTGCGAAGTCATCAGCGCGAGGTCGAACGCCTCGCCTGGTGCCGCTTTTGCCGTGCCGTGAATCCAGTTCACCGCCTCTGCTCCTGGCTTGGATTGCGCCACGTCCAGCGAGGCGCGGGCGGGGTCGACGCCCGTGACGCGGTGCCCGGCCCGTGCCAGCGCGGTGGTCAGGCGGCCCGTGCCGCAACCTAGATCCAGAATGCGGCGGCCGGGTTGCCCGTTTGCCAGCGCCAGAAAGAAGTCGTCGTCGGCTCCCCAGCGGTTCTGGAGGTCATAGAGGGGGACCAATCGGGGGTCGTTGTATTCGGGTGAGTCAGTCACGGACATCTCCAGTCAAGGTGAGCCACACCCGGCCCGGCTCCCAGGGAAGTTCGCGGCGCAGATGCATGGCGTTCGGGTCGGCGCTGTCCAGTTCGGGGAGCACCCGTGTGACGCCGCTCGCCGCCGCGCTCCGCAGGGCCAGCCCGGTCAGCGCCAGGGTGAGGATGCGCCCATAGGCGGCGAACTGGCCGGGCACGCCGAACCAGCCCAGTTCTGCCGCTGCCGGGTCGCCCATATCGCGCACGCTGCTGACCCCGGCCAGCTCGTCCCCGCGCCGGGCCACCCATAACCACTCCGGCCGCAGATCGTCGCCCAGAAAGTCCGCCCCGGCCTCTTGCTCGCTTTCGGCGGCGGGCGGGTCGTGTTCGTGGGTGTGGGCGTACACGTCCAGATGCAGGCGCGTGAGCCGTCGCCGCAGGTCCGGCCCCTCCAGCGCGGGCATGGGCAACAGCGCGAAGCCCAGCGCCTCCGCTTCCCGCACCCAGGCCGACACCTGCGCGGCGCTGACCCGGGCGGGGTCCAGGGTCGGCAGGTGGGTTTCCAGCCTGACCGTGAGGCCCCGCGCCCCTAGAAAGCGCACCGCTTCGGGCAGGTGGGCGTAGGTCGCCGTTTTGAGGGTCCCGGTGGCTCCCCGCGTGACCTCCTGCCACAGTGCCGCGCCCACACCCTGACGGCGGTGCCTGGGGTGGACGTGGACGCCCACATACCGGAAGGTGGGGTGCCGCGTCCCGCTTCTCAGGCTGGCGTAGCCCACCACCTCGTCCCCGACGGTTGCGACCCACCCCGGAGCGCGGCCCCCGCCGTGGTAGGCCACCGCGCCCTCATCCCCGTCCCAGACGTTCAGAAGCAGCGTGCCCACAGCTTCCCGGTCTCCAGGCCGGGTGGGGTGCAGGGTGAAGGGGGTCATCTTTGCCCCCGGTCGTCCGTCACGAAGTGACCCACCTGTCCGTCCGGCATTCGCAGCAGCTCCGGCAGGCAACGGGGGTAGACCGTGTGGGCGTCCAGTTCAGACAGCGGCAGCCACTCCAGCACGCACCCTGGATTGTCGAGTGCGGCGAAGGGCAAGCTTGGGAGTGTCTCGCCGGAAATGCGGTAGTAGAAGCCCGTTTCATGCCACTCGCGGCCCCCTAGCTGGAAGAAGTTCTCGATGACCCCGGCCAGGGTGAACTCCGCTTTGCCGTCGCCCGTTTCCTCCAACCACCCGCGCTGCGCCCCCTGCCCGCTGGGTTCCCCGGTCAGTAACGCGCCGCCTGGCACATACAGGAAGTCGGGATTGTCGCGGCACACCAGCAGGTGCTCGCCCTGAACACACAGGATGCCCACGCGCAGATTCACGATGGTGCCGTCAGGAGCCGGGAAGCGGAAGTCAGTCACCGCGCCAGTGTGGGGCGGGGCCAGGCGCGGGGGCATCGGCCAGATGGCGGGGGTTATAGAGCCCACAGGTCTTCCTACACTCTGACCATGCTCGACCCCGCACTACGTCAGTCTCTGCTTCAGGGTCTTCAGGTGGCGTTAGAAGCCCAACCCTCCGTGCAGGCCGCCTGGCTGGAGGGAGCGGACGCCCTGGGAAAGGCCGATGAATTCTCCGATCTGGACCTCTGGCTGGACGTAACGGCTGGGAATGAAGAGACGGCCCTGGCAGCGGTGCGGAACGCGGTCAGGGTTTTCGGTCCTCTGGACGTTGAGCAGGAGAGGGCGCACCCTGATCCATTCATCCGGCAAGTGTTCTACCGCTCGGCCGGGCTGCCACGCTTCCTCTTTGTGGATGTCTGCGTGCAGACGCATGGACGGGAGGTGGTGTTTGGCCCCGCCGACGCCTTCCTCCCCCTGTTCGACCGGGTGGGAGTACTGCGTCAGGGGGCCTCAGCACCAATAGATTTGCGAGTGGAAATTGCGGATGTGCTCGCCGGGCGCTGGCGGCACGTCCTCGTGGAAAAGGAGCTTCAGCGGGGGCATGTGCTCGAAGCGCGGGGCTATTTCCACGACGAGGTGCTTGCCCCTCTGGTGCGTCTGCTCCGGTTGAAACACTGCCCCGAGAAACGCGACTATGGACTCAAGCACATCTCTGTGGACTTGCCAGCGGATGATCTTCAGCGGCTTGAACGCCTCTACAGCCTGACCACCACTGAGGAACTGCGCGGGGGAGTGCAGAGGGTCAATGACTGGCTCGATGAACTTGGAAACGACAGCTATTCCCTTCCCTGATTCTGGAGCACTTCCCCCGCCACCTCCAGAAAACTCCCCACCACCGGACCCATCTCCCCGCCGCCGCGCCACACGGCCACGATCTCGATGACGGGTGCGCCGCGCACCGGGCAGTAGACCACGCCGGGCAGCGAGAGGCGCTCGAAGAAGCGGATGGGCAGGAACACCCCCACCCCCGCCGCCACCAGCGAGAGCAGGGTGGGAATCTCGATGGCCTCCTGCACCACCTGCGGCGTGTAGCCCGCGCCCGAGGTCCAGCGCATGACCTGATCGAAGTAGGTGGCCCGCAGGTGGCGGGGAAAGAAGACGAAGGGTTCCCCCGCGAGGTCCCCGATCTCCAATTCGGCCCGCGCCGCCAGCGGGTGCCCGGCGGGCAGCGCGGCCACCAGCGGCTGCCGCCACAGCGGGCGCGAGGTGAG
>NZ_JASNGB010000200.1 GCF_030271215.1 Deinococcus rhizophilus
CGCGTTCCAGACAGCCTTTTCTAAAACTGCAAGATGTCAGTCAAGCTGCCCAAGGAGGTCTGGAGCATCGCTGGGGTGCAGCATGGCCCTGATCAAGGCCACGTTGCACCCTGCGCCCCTGAGGCTCTGGATGACCCGGGCCGTGTGGAGTTGGCTGCTGGAGTACCAGCGATAACCGCTATGCGGATCGACCTCGGGCACGAGTAAGCCTTGAGCGTGATACCGCCGGAGCGTCTGGGCATGGATGCCGCTCTGCCGCGCGAACTCACTGATGTGCATCATCCGTTCAGGTTGAGCCCTTCCAGCATGTCAAGGTCAAGCGTGGAAGGTCGGCGCCTCGGCGTCAGCGTTATGGGGACCAGGCTTCTGGAGTGAAGAGTGGGGGCGGCACGCTCACGCGCCGCCCCCGGGGAATTCGGGTCAGTTGCCCGCTGGCCGGAACGTGTCCGCGAGGCGCACGAGGAGTTCCTCTGCGCGGTCGTAGCCGGGACGCATGTAGACGGTGGCGAAGGTCGTCCAATCCTGCACCGCCGCGACTTCCTGGTCGTTCTCGTGCAGCTTGAGGTGTGGGTACACGCCGTACTCCACATAACAGCCGAACTCCCCGGCAAGCGCTTCCAGCGCCTGGGTGTTCTGGTCGTCCCAGGTGAGGGTGTATGGGAGGGCGAAGCACGGTTTGCCACAGCTTCCGCCGAGCCCGACGAGCGGGAAGCCCGCGACGGTGGGCGTGGCCTGCCGGACCTGGGTGCGTTCCAGGAACGCGAGGCGGTCGCGCGCCACGTTCCGGCTGGGGAGTTTCTGCGCCGCAATCCAGGGGCCTACGGTGAGTTTAGTCATGGTGTCTCCTTTGGGGGCGGTGGACCGGCAGCTCAGGCCTGGGCCATGACGGTGGGTGCTGCGCGGACAGGGGCGGGGTCGGGACGGACGGGGGGGCGGAAGGAGCGCAAGCGAAGCGCGTTGCTCAGCACGAACACGCTGGAAAAGCCCATCGCGGCGGCGGCCAGCACCGGGCTGAGCAGCCACCCGAAGGCGGGGTACAGCACGCCCGCCGCGACAGGAATCAGGACGATGTTGTACGCAAACGCCCAGAAGAGGTTGAGCTTGATGTTGCGCAGGGTGGCGCGGGAGAGCGCCAGGGCGTTCGGCACGCCGCGCATGTCGCCGCTCATCAGGATCACGTCGGCGGTCTCGACGGCCACGTCCGTGCCGGTCCCGATCGCCAGACCGACGTCTGCCTGGGCGAGCGCCGGAGCATCGTTGATCCCGTCCCCGACAAACGCCACCTTCTGGCCTTTCGCTTGGAGCTCTTTGACCGCGTCGCTCTTGCCGCTGGGCAGCACCTCAGCCAGCACCTCGTCGATGCCGAGCTGGCGGGCGATGGCCTGCGCGGTCCGGGCATTATCCCCGGTGATCATCGCGACCTTCAGGCCCTGCTGGTGAAGCGCTTTCACCGCCTCCGGACTGCCTTCCTTGATGGGGTCGGCCACCGCGATCACGGCACCGAGCTGGCCGTCAATGGCCGCGTACAGCGGGCTCTTGCCCTCGTCCCCGAGCCGCTCGGCCTGGGCCGCGAAGTCACCCACGTTCAGCCCGAGCTTGCGCATGTACCGGTCGGCACCGACCTGCACCAGGCGGCCCTGGACCCGCGCTTCCAGGCCGTACCCGGGCACCGCTTCGAAGCTTTCCAGGGGGAGGATGGCGACACCCTCCTTCTTCGCCGCATCCACGATGGCGCGGGCGATGGGGTGTTCGCTCTGTTCTTCCGCTGCCGCGACCAGTTGCAGCACTTCGGCACGCTGGAAGCCGGAGGCGGTCACGAGGTCGGTGAGTTCGGGCCTCCCCTTGGTCAGGGTGCCCGTCTTGTCCACGGCAACCACATTCACGCCCTGCAAGCCCTCGAGCGCCGCACCGTTGCGGAACAGGACGCCCAGCTCGGCCGCCTTGCCGGTGCCCACCATGATGCTGGTCGGTGTGGCCAGCCCCATCGCGCAGGGGCAGGCGATGATCAGCACCGCGACGGTGGTGACCAGGGCGAAGGAAAGGGCCGTGCTCCCGCCCACCAGCAGCCAGATCAGGAAGGTCAGGGCGGCAATCCCGAGGACGATCGGGACGAAGACCGAAACGACCTTGTCCGCGAGCCCCTGGATGGGCGGCTTGGAGCCCTGAGCGCTTTCCACCAACTTGATGATCTGGGCCAGCGCGGTGTCGGCCCCGATCTTGGTGGCCTTGAACTGGAACGCGCCATTTTGGTTGATCGTGCCGCCGACGACGGCCGCGCCCGCTTGTTTGGCGACGGGGATGGGCTCACCGGTAATCATGGACTCGTCCACGAAGGAGTTGCCCTGGGTGACCTCGCCGTCCACCGGCACCTTCTCGCCGGGGCGTACGGACACCAGGTCGCCGATCAGCACCTCGTCGGTGGGTACTTCGAGTTCCTGACCGCTACGGACCACGCGGGCCGTCTTGGCCTGCAAGCTCAGCAGCTTCTTCATCGCCTCGCTGCTCCTTCCCTTGGCGATGGCCTCGAAATACTTGCCGAGCAGGATCAGGGTGATGACCACGGCGCTGGCCTCGTAGTACACGTGGGCCGTGCCCTCGGGGAAGATCTGGGGTGCCAGCGTGACGACTAGGCTGTAGAAGAAGGCGGCCGAGGTGCCGATCATGACGAGAGAGTTCATGTCGGGGGAACGGTTTTTCAGGGCCTTCCAGCCCAGGCGGTAGAAGCGCAATCCGGGACCGAACTGCACGGGAAGGGCCAGCGCCAGCATGATCCAGGTCATGGTGCGCTCGCTCATGTACTCCATCAGCCACATGTGGAAGGGCATGTAGAGCATCGGCACCATCGCGAGGATCACCAGTGGGATGGCGAAGACCGCACTGAAGGTGACGGCACGCCGCAGACTGCGGACCTCCTGTTCACGCGCTTCACGCTCCAGGTCGCTACGGTCCTTGCCGGGCTCGCTCTCGAGCACCTCATAACCAGAGGCCTTTACAGCGGCCTTGAGCTGCCCCGGACTGACGCTGGACGGCAGGTACCTTACGGTAGCCCGTTCGGTGGCGAGGTTCACCGAGGCGTCCAGCACGCCCTCCACCTTGTTCAGGGCCCGCTCGACCCGTCCCACGCAGGACGCGCAAGTCATGCCCTGCACGCCCAACTCGAGTTCGCTGATCACTGGCTCGTACCCAACGTCCTTTACTTTGTCCAGCAGCGTCTGTGGGGTAGTCAGCGCCGGGTCGTACGTGACGGTCGCGCGTTCCGTGGCCAGGTTCACGCTGGCCCCCTCCACCCCCTCGACTTTCTTCAGGCCCCGCTCGACGCGGCCCACGCACGAGGCGCAGGTCATGCCCTGGACGCCGAGTTCAATCGTTTTACTCATCGTCGCTCCTATCCCCCTCCGGGGGGTACGAAGAAAGCATAAGCCAGCGTCCAAGCTGAAGCAAGTCTTTTTCGCCCATTGCCAAGGGGAAAGGCGGCTATGGGCTGCACCATCTCGCCTTGACACCCTCCCCCATAGGGTTTACAGTTGAGGCATGACCACCGAACTGACTGTCAACGGCATGACGTGCGGCCACTGCGAGAAGGCTGTCCAGAATGCGCTCAAGAGTGTGCCGGGCGTCCAGGATGTCCGTGTCAACCTGCAGGACGGTACCGCGACCGTGCAGGGCGATGCTGACCCGCAGGCGCTTGTCGCCGCCGTCACTGAGGAAGGCTACGGGGCTCAGGTCCGCGCTTAACGTGACCGCCGCGAAAGCCGACCCCGCCGCCTGCCACACCGGCACGCCCTCCAGTCACCTGTGCATGCCGGAGGACGCGCGCAAACGCGCAGCCCGGCGCCTCAAGATCGCCCGTGGTCACCTGGACAGCATCGTGGCCATGCTGGAAAAGGACGACGCCTACTGCGTGGACGTGCTCCGCCAGATCAAGGCCGTACAGGGTGCGCTTTCAGGCGCGGGCGAGGTCGTGCTGCGCGGGCACCTCGAGGCGCACGTCGCCACCGCCTCGACGCGGGGTGACAGCGTGGAGCTCGTCGAGGAATTGATGGAAGCGCTCAAGTACACCTGAGCGGTGCAGGCTATAGGCGCGGGCCACCCTTGCGGTGTGGCCCGCGCCCGAGTTCGGGGGTCGTCCCCCTCTCCTGATCACCATCGGCGGCCTCGAGCAACGGCTCAGATTGTCGGAAGAGCTCAATCCATAGACCCACCGCCATCGCTGCCGCCCTGGGTTCAACACGGAGGTGGTGACTCAGCGGGTTAGGTGTGTGGCTCATCCCCTGCTTCAAGCTTGAAATTCTTGAAGTAGGGGATGCGTTTTTCAGGATCCGCATCGTATTCCGGCTTGTGCAAGCCGTAATTGGCTGAGGTGAGGTAGTGGAATTCGTCCTCCGCATCCAGCAGCCTCCCAGAGGGAAGGGGCTCGACATAGAAAATCGGCAGGGGGTGAGCCAAGTCGCCCACCTCGTCCACCGCCAGCACCCGTTCGAGCGAAATCCTGTTCAAGACCACGAGTTCCGCTCGGTGCTTTTCAGGAACAGTGCGCTGCCAGGCGTGCTGTCTGCGCCAGTGCAGATCACTGTACTCGCTCTCTTTTCCCCAGAGCTGGTTATCGAGGTCACTGGGGACAGGGTCCGGGAGCATATCCCACTCGCCAGTTTCAGTGTCATGAAAAGCAAGGTGAGAGCGGATCTCAAGGATGAGGGCGTTGCGCGCATTAAAGTAGCGAACGCGGTAGATCGCCCACCTTGGATTCTGTTCAAAGTCTGCTACTTCCTCTGTCAAGGGATAGGCGTCATCCGTCGCGTCACGGAAGAGGATCTCCTTCTGGAGGATGTCCGTTGGGTTGCCAAGAATTCTGCCAACCCGTTTGCGCCAGGCCAGGACAGCCCTCAATTCACTTTGACGTGACCGTTTCCTCGTCTGCAAACTGATCCCGAAATATGCGAAGAGCAGGGGGTCGTTTTTCGGCTGGAACAGCATGTCTTCCAGTTCTGCCTTCCCCCACAGGTGGAACTCTTGCACGCCTGTCCCTATCAGGGCAGCGCGGAAGGCGTCATAGGTGGACTGACCCCCCAGGAGCGGACCGAGAGGCAAGGCACTTCG
>NZ_JASNGB010000201.1 GCF_030271215.1 Deinococcus rhizophilus
ACCCTCGCCGCGCTGGGCGTCACGCTGCTGGGGGTATGGGGGGTCGCCCAGCAGGCGGTGTCCTTCGTGCAGTCGCGCCCCACCCGCGCCGAGCCGCTGGCGGTTCCGGCGGCCTCCGGGCTGGAGTGCCCGGCCCCCACGGGCAGGCTGGAACGGGCCGTCTGGGAGGTCACCACGCGGGGCGGGCGGCCCGACCTCTCGTGCGGGAACCGGGTGCTGGGGCTGCTGCACACCCCGAATCCGGGCCCCGCCTTCAGCGCCCAGCCGCCCACCCCGCACGGGGCCTACGACGTGCTGGCCGCGCGGGTCGCGGAGGCAAGGCGCGAGGTGCTTTTCGCGGTGATGGAGTGGGCCGACGAACCCCGCCGGGGGCCGGGGGCCGTGCTCGCCGGGGGGGTGGCCGAGCTGTACCGCCGGGTGCGGGCCGATCCTGCCGCCTACCCGGACGGGGTGACGGTGCGGATCGCGCTGGGCAACTTTCCGGTCACCGCGAACCTGGAGTGGGGGTCGCAGGTGTACGCGGCGGTCCGTGACCTGCTGGGCGCGGGGGTCCCCCTGACCGACGAGGCGCGGGGCTGGCGGGTCGAGGTGGCGAACTACGCGGGCACCTTTCCGCACAGCCACGCCAAGCTGCTGGTGCTCGACGGCCGCGACCTCGTGGCCATGGGCTTCAACGTGGGGCCGCTGCACTTTCCCGCCGATCAGCCGGGAGGCGGCGACCTGCGCGACTTCGGGCTGCGGGTGCGCGGGCCGGTCGCGCGGGACGGCCTGAACGTCTTCGACGACCTGTGGGTGCGCTCCACCCGCGTCGAGTGCGACCCGGACGTGACCGCCCAGCGGGTGCGCTCGTCGTGCCGGGGGGCCGGTCCGGCGGAGGCGACGCACCCGCAGGGCACCGCGACCTTTCCGCTGGCCCCGGTCGGGACGGACCGCGCCTTCAGCCTCTACCGCCGCGAGGGCTTTCCGGCGGCCGACACCGCGCAGCTCGCACTGATCGGGGCCGCCCGGCAGGAGATCGAGCTGCTGCACGTCAGCTTCAGCATGGGCCTGCGCTGCAACCTCGCGCTGCTCAACCCCAGCCTGTGCACCTACGGGGCGGACGCCCTGCCGTGGATGCGGGCGCTTGTCGCGGCGATGGAGCGCGGGGTGCAGGTGCGGGCGAGCCTGCACGAACACAGCCTGCTGGGGCTGGAAAACCGCATCGGGCTGGCGGTGCTGCACCGGGAACTCGCCGCGCGGGGGCTGTCCGGCCGCTTCGAGGCCCGCTGGTACCCCGGCGCCCTGCACGCCAAGGTGACCCGGGTCGACGGGCAGATGCTGGTGGTGGGCAGCCAGAACCTGCACTACTCGTCCTGGACCCCGCGCGGGCTCAACGAGTACAGCGTCGCCACGACCGAGGCAGCGGTGAACGCCGAGTTCGGGCGGGCCTTCGCGCAGTTCTGGACGCAGGGCGAGCCCGCGACCCTGCCCGGCTGGCTGGAGGCGGTGGGCCGCTGAGGGCCGGGGGGCGCGGGCAGGCCGTTGCCCCTCATCCGCCGCGCCGCTACACTCGCCCCGTGCGCCGCACCCTTCTTCCCCTGCTCGTCGTGCTGGCGGGCCTCGTTGCTCTCGCGGTCCCCGCTGCCCCCGCCCTGTCCCGCTACGGCGCCCTGCCCCGCGCGGCCGACGGTCCCCTGAATCTCCTGCTCGCCGGGGTGGACGTGGAATACGACGACTCGGCGGGGGTGTGGCCCTATCCCCCCAAGCCCGAGAGCTTCCTGGGGCGCACCGACACCATCGTGCTGGCGCAGGTGCACCCGGACGGACAGACGGACCTGCTGAGCATTCCGCGCGACACCTGGGTGAGCGTGCCCGGCTGGGGAATGAGCAAGATCAACGCGGCCAACCGTCACGGCGGGCCGGAGGTGCTCGCGGCGACCGTGCAGGAGCTGACCGGCGTCCGGGTGGACGCGCACGTGCTGCTCTCGCTGGGAGCGGTCCGCGCCCTGACCGACGCGGCGGGCGGGGTCACGGTGGAAGTGGGCCAGCGCATGAAGTACGACGACAACGCCGGAAAACTCCACATCGACCTGCAGCCGGGGCGGCAGCGCCTCAGCGGCGAGCAGGCCGAGGGGTTCCTGCGCTTTCGCAAGGACAACCTCGGCGACATCGGGCGGGTGCAGCGCCAGCAGGCCTACCTGACGGCGCTGGTCAACCAGGCCCGCAGCCCGCTGAACTGGTGGCGGCTGCCGCGCATGGTGGGCGCCCTGCACGAGCACACCCGCTCGGACCTCTCGCGCGGCGAGGTCGGGGCGCTGCTGGGGGCAGCCTTGCGGGGGCCGCGTGTGCAGAGCCACACCGTTCCCGGCAATTACGGGGCGGGCGGCACCTGGACCGCGGACCGGGCGGCGCTGGCCGAACTCGTGCGCGAGCACTTCCGCGACCCGAACGACCCGCGCAATCTCTCGGTCGCCGTCGTCAACGTGGGCGCCCCGGCGGGCAGCGCGGCCCGGATGCAGGCGCGGCTGCGCGGCCTCGGCTACAGCAACGTGACCATCTCCAACGGCCCGCGCGAGGGCGGCCCCACCACCCTCAGCGGCGAGCGGGCCGGGGACGTGCAGCGCGACGTGGGCTTCGGGCAGCTCACCGCCGCGCCGGGCGTGGCCGGGGCGGACGTGACCGTGCGCCTGGGAAGTGATACCCCGGCGAACTGAACCCCTCTGCAAGCAGCTCCACGAGTCCGCCCCCCTGCGGGGCACCTCTGCCCCGCAGCCTTGCCAGTCCCCTTCAAAGGGAGGCTTTTGTGGGCACCGTCCCCCCAGTCCCGTGCGCTTCAAGGCTCCCTTTGAGGGGAGCTGGCCGCGCAGCGGACTGAGGGGTCCCGCCCGCCGCGCACCACATATCCGCCCCTTTCACCCCTTTGTGACCCCCGTTCAGGCCCCTCACCGCACGTGCGGTATAGTGGCCCTCAGAAATCCNGACTGAGGGGTCCCGCCCGCCGCGCACCACATATCCGCCCCTTTCACCCCTTTGTGACCCCCGTTCAGGCCCCTCACCGCACGTGCGGTATAGTGGCCCTCAGAAATCCTCGAAAACGAGGTGGGTTCTGCACCCACCTTTTTTCGTGGAGGGGGTGGTGAGCGGCCCCGGAGACAAGGGGCCTACACTATGAATAGCAACGCGAACAACCATTCAGACCAGCTTCACCGCCTTGCGGACGGCGTCCTGCGCCCGCTGGGCTACGAGGTGCTGGACGTGCAGGTGCAGAATCCGGGGCGGCGGCCCATCGTGGTGATCCGCATGGACCGCCTCGACGAGCAGCCGGTCACGGTCGAGAATCTGGAACAGGCCAGCCGGACGGTCGGGGCCGAGTTCGACCGCGCCGATCCCATCTCGGACGAGTACCGCCTCGAACTCGAATCGCCGGGAGCCAAGCGGCCCCTGACGCGGGCACGGCATTTCGAGCGCATGGTGGGCCTCAAGGCCCGCGTCCGCAGTGGCGAGCATTCCTTCACGGCGCCCATCAAGGCGGTCGAGGGCGAGCAGGTCACCTTCGACGTGCTGGGCGAGGACGTGACGCTCACGGTGGGCAGCTTCCAGGGCAACCTGGCCGAATTTCCCGACCGGCACCGCTGAGGAACCCTCCGGTTGAAGGGTGTCCCTGACACCTGGAGACCCGGCCGCAGGCAGCAGGAACAGGAACGGATTCCGGGAGATGGATGAACGGCCGGTGCTGTGCTGGCGGTTCAGGAACTGGACACAATCCGTTGAACTCAAGGGGAGGACTTGGGATGACCCAGCCCGAATTCAATTTCGCCGACGCGCTGCGTGAAGTCGCGCAGCAACGCAACATCAACGAGATGCAACTGATCGAGGCTTTCGAGCAGTCGCTCGCGCAGGCTTATGTCCGCAACGTGGAACCTGACCGACGGGTCGAGGTGCACCTTGACCCCGTGAGCGGGGAACTCGAGGTGCTCGTCGTCCGCGAGGTCGTGGAGAAGGTCGAGGACGAGAACCTGCAGATCAGCCTCGCGGACGCGCTGGAACTCGATCCCGGCGTCGAGGTCGGCATGGAGATGGAGTTTCCGGTCGACCGCGAGAAGTTCTCGCGCATCGCCCTGCAGGCCGCCAAGCAGACCCTGACCCAGAAGATGCGCGAGACCGAGCGCAACGTGGTCTTCAACGAGTACAAGGACCGCGAGGGCCAGGTGCTCACCGCGCAGGTGGTCCGCAGCGACAACAAGGGCAACTGGTTTGTCGAACTCGGCGCCGGGGAAGCGATTCTGCCCCCCCGCGAGCAGATTCCCGGCGAGAAGCTGACCCCCGGCAACCGGGTCAAGATCTACCTCAAGGAGGTCCGCAAGACCCCCAAGGGGCCGACCATCCTGGCGAGCCGGGCCGACGAGCATCTGCTCGACTACCTGCTGCGCCAGGAGATTCCGGAAGTCGCCAACGGCATCGTGGAGGTCAAGGCCATCGCGCGGGAGGCCGGGCAGCGCTCCAAGGTGGCGGTGTTCTCGCACAATTCCAACGTCGACCCCATCGGGGCGTGCATCGGGCACCGGGGCAACCGCATCCAGGCCGTGACGGGCGAACTCGGGCGCGAGCGGGTGGACGTGATTCTCTGGGACCCCAACGCCCGTGAGTTCATCCGCAACGCGCTCTCGCCCGCCAAGGTCGGCCCCATCGAGATCGAGGAGAACGAGGCCACCGTCACCGTGATGCCCGACCAGCTCTCGCTCGCCATCGGCAAGGGCGGCCAGAACGTGCGCCTCGCGGCCAAGCTGACCGGCCACAAGATCGACCTGCGCGAGACGGCGGCGGTCTCCGACCTCGACGCGGCGATGCAGCAGGCGATGGAAGAGGAGCAGGCAGGCGCGGGCAACCGCACCGGCGCCGCCTCGGCCTTCAACGCGCTGTTCAAGGACAGCAAGTCGGTGGCGACCGCCAGCCCGGACGACGCCCAGGAGTGACCCCCGTGACCGCCCCCAGCCTCCCCACCGCAGTCCCCCACGTTCCCCAGCGCACCTGCGTGGCCTGCCGCGCGAAGCGGCCCCAGGCCGAGCTGCTGCGCGTGAGCCGGGACCC
>NZ_JASNGB010000202.1 GCF_030271215.1 Deinococcus rhizophilus
CGGGGCCGTGACCTTCGTGCCGCGCTGGCAACTCGCCGCCCTCTCGCCGCGTGAGGCGCAGACGGTCCAGAACTCGCTCGCACTGCCCGAGTTGCGCCGCCGGGCCGAGGCCAGCCGCGCGGTCCCCGATTACCTCGCCTGGGGCCGGGCGGCCTTTGACTCTGCCCTGTACGACGAGGCGTCCACGGCCTACGCGGCGGCCCTGCGCCTGGACCCCCGGCAGCCCGAGGCGCTGCGGCGGCTGGGCATCCTGCTGCTGACCCGGGCCGAGCGGGGCGGGGGGGAACTGGGCGAGGAGGAAGCGGGCCAGGCCTTCTTGCTGGTCCGCACCGCCGCGGGGCTCGCCCCCGACGACGCCGAGTCGCAGCTGTTCCTGGGGTTCGCGCTCGTCCGCTTCGGGCAGGACGAGGCCGCCCTGGCCGCGCTGGAACGCTACCGCACCCTCAACCCCTCCGGCCGCGACGCCGACGAGACGATCACCGCCATCCGCGCCCGCCAGAACGAGTCCGATCCCGGCCTGCGCGTGTACGCCGCGAGCTGCGCGAGCTGCCACGGGGCGAACGGCGGGGGCGGGGCACTGGGACCCAGCCTGCGGGTGTCGAACCTCTCGCGGGACGGGCTGCGGCAGATCATCCTGCAGGGCAAGGGCGCGATGCCCGCCTATCCCGACCTGGGGACGGACGACCTGAACGCCCTGCTGGACGTGCTGGAACGCTGGCAGAAGGAGGGGCCTTGAAGGTCAGCCGCCGCCGCCTGCTGGAACACTGGTGGGTGCTGCCGGTCGCGGGCACGCTGGGGACCTTCGGGTACATGGGCTGGTACGCCTCGCGGGTGACCCTGGGCAAGCGGGGCGCGGGCGAGCCCCGATTTCAGCCGGGAGCGGCGGTGCGGGTGGCCCCGGCGGGACAACTGGCGCAGGAGTGGGCCGAGGTGCCCTTCACCTACGATGGCCGCCCCTGCGTGGCCCTGCGGGTGCCACAGCCAGTCCCCGGCGGCCTGAGCGTGGAGGGCCGCCACTACGCCGCCTACAGCCGCATCTGCACGCACCTGGGCTGTCCGGTGATTCTCGTGCGCGACCCAGAGGTGCTGGCCTTTGCCTACAACTACCGCCCGCCCAGGGAGGACGGGCACCCGCAACTGGGCTGCCCCTGCCACTACAGCGTCTTCGACCCCCTGAGGGCGGGCGAGGCTGTCTTCGGGAAGGCGAACGGACCGCTCCCCCGCGTGCGGCTGGAGGCGCGGGGCGGCGACCTCTACGCGACGGGCATCGAACCCGCGCCGCCGCTGGGGGGGTAGGGGCCGTTATCCTGTCCAGCATGGGCGTGACCCTCTTTCCGGTGGACTCCAGCATGATGTCGCACGTCGGATACGACGCGGGGACGCAGACCCTCACCATCCTGTTTCACAGCGGCAAGCGCTACGAGTACAGCGGCGTCCCGCCTGAGGTCTACGCGGAACTGCGGACGGCCGATTCGGCAGGATCGTACTTCCGCGAGGAAATCGACGGCTGCTACCCCTACCGGCAGGTCAGGGGCCGCCGCTGAGCCTCACCTTCACCCACGGCGATCTGCCCGCCGCCTCCGCCGTCCTGACCGCCACCGCCGCCCGGCTGCTGGAACGGGGGGAACCGCTGTGGCCGCCCCCCAGCCTGACGCCGGAGCGGCTGACCCGCCACTATCCGCCCGAAGGCTGGCGAGTCGCGTGGCAGGAAGGGCAGGCCGTCGGTACCTTCGCACTGCTGACGACCGACCCCCTCTTCTGGCCGGACGATCCGCCGGGGCAGGCCCGCTACCTGCACAAGCTCGGCGTGCATCCGGCGGCGCAGGGGCGGGGGCTGGCCCACGCGCTGCTGGCCGGGGCTGCCCGCGAGACGCGCGAGGCGGGGTGCGCCTTCCTGCGGCTGGACACCGCCGCCAACCGCCCGAAGCTGCGCGCCCTGTACGAGTCGGCGGGCTTCCGGGCGGTGGACGAGGTGACGGTCAGGGGCTTTTTCGTGGTNGAGGCGGGGTGCGCCTTCCTGCGGCTGGACACCGCCGCCAACCGCCCGAAGCTGCGCGCCCTGTACGAGTCGGCGGGCTTCCGGGCGGTGGACGAGGTGACGGTCAGGGGCTTTTTCGTGGTGCGCTACGAGCTGGCCGTGGGCTGACGCCGTGCCACCTCTGCCCGCACCAGCGGCGCGACCTTTGTCCCGAACAGCTCGATGGAGCGCAGCATCGCCGCGTGCGGGAGGGTGCCCACGCTCATCTGCATCAGGAAGCGGGTGTGGCCGAACAGCTCGTGCTGGTGCAGGAGTTTCGCGGCCACCTCCTCCGGGTCGCCCACGAACAGCGCCCCACCCGGCCCGCGCTCGGCGTCGAAGTGGGCGCGGCCCATCGGGGCCCAGCCCCGCTCGCGGCCCAGGCGGTTCATGACGAGGCTGTGCGCGGGAAAGGCGAGGTCGGCGGCCCCCCGCGACGTGTCCGCCAGAAAGCCGTGCCCGTTGATGCCCAGCGGCACCTCCCCGTGTCCGGCCGTGCGAGCGGCGTCGCGGTAGAGCCGCACGAACGGCGCGAACCGCTCGTACGCCCCACCGATGATCGCCAGCGCCATCGGCAGCCCCAGCGTCCCCGCCCGCCGGGCCGAGGAAGGCGTGCCGCCGACCGCCAGCCACACCGGAAGGGGCGACTCGGGGCGCGGATAGACCCCCTGACCGCCCAGCGGCGGACGGGTGCGGCCCTGCCAGGTGACCTGCTCGGACCCACGCACCGCCAGCAGCAACTCCAGCCGCTCGGCGAAGAGGGCGTCGTAGTCGGCGGGCATTCCGCCCAGAAACAGCGGGAAGGATTCGGCGAAGGAGCCGCGCCCCACCATGATCTCGGCCCGGCCCCCGGAGAGCAGGTCGAGGGTGGCGAACTGCTGATAGACGCGCACCGGGTCGTCGGTGCCCAGCACGGTCACGGCGCTCGTCAGCCGGATGCTCCGGGTGCGGGCCGCCATCGCCGCGAGGACCGTGGCGGGCGAGGACACCAGATAGTCGGGGCGGTGGTGCTCCCCCAGCCCGAACACGTCGAGGCCCACCTGATCGGCGAGTTCGGCCTCCTCCAGCAGATTCTTCAGGCGCTCGGCGGGACTGGGGGTGGCTCCGGTCGCCGGGTCGGGCGTGAAGTCCCCGAAGGAATACAGGCCGAGTTGAAAGGGAGTCGGGGTGGTCATGGCCCCACTCTGCCACCTCGCCCCCCGGCTTGCTGGACCCGTATCCTGGGGCACGTGCCTGCTCCTGACTCCAGCCTGCGGCCCCGCAGCGTCCTGTTCGCGCCGGGGGGCCGCGCCGACCTGATCGCCAAGCTGCCCCGCTCCGCGCCCGACGCGGTGGTCATCGACCTCGAAGACGCCGTGCCCGCCACCCCGCAGGCCAAGGCCGCCGCCCGCCCGGTCGCCCGCGACGCTGCCCGTGACCTCGTGGCCGCCGCGCCGCACCTTGCGGTGTTCGTGCGGGTCAACGCGGTGCACTCGCCCTTTTTCGAGGACGACCTCGCGGTGCTGACCCCCGAACTGGCCGGGGTCGTCGTGCCCAAGCTGGAGGCGGCGGCGGACGTGCGGCGGGTGCGGGAGGCGCTCTCGGCACGGGGGCTGGACCTCCCCATCCTGGCCGGGCTGGAGACGGGCACGGGCGTCTGGAATGCCCGCGAGATTCTGGCCGAGGAGGGCGTGGCCTGGGCCTACTTCGGGGCGGAGGACTACACGACCGACCTGGGAGGCACCCGCACGCCCGGCAATCTGGAGGTGCTGTACGCCCGCTCGCACGTGGCGCTCGCCGCCCGGCTGACCGGGGTGCACGCGCTCGACATCGTGGTGACGGCGCTGAATGACGAGGCCACCTTCCGCGAGGACGCCGCGCAGGGCCGCGCCCTCGGGTACGGCGGCAAGCTGTGCATCCACCCCACGCAGGTCGCGCTGGCGCACGAGTTCTTCGGACCGACCGATGCGGAGGCGGAGCGTGCCCGCAGGCTGCTGGATGCCGCGCACGAGGCGGCGATGAGGGGGCACGGCGCCTTCAGCTTCGAGGGCCAGATGGTCGACGAACCCATGCTGGCCAAGGCCCGCGCCACCTTGCACGCGAGAGGAGACGACCTGTGAACGAGGACCTGCTGCGCCCCCAGGGCCGCTATTTCGAGGAACTGATCCCCGGCACCGTCATCCGCCACCGGGTCACGCGCACGCTGACCGAGGCCGACAACGTGTTGTTCACCACGCTGACCATGAATCCGCAACCCCTGCACCTCGACCGCGAGTACGCTGCCGCGACCGAGTTCGGTCAGCCGCTGGTCAACAGCCTGCTGACCCTGAGCCTGCTCGTCGGCCTGAGCGTCCACGAGCTGACGCTGGGAACGCTGGTGGCGAACCTGGGGCTGGACGGGGTGGTTTTCCCGAAGCCCGTCTTTCACGGCGACACGATCCACGCCGAGTCGGAGGTGCTGGAGGCCAGAGGGAGCCGCAGCCGCCCCGACGCCGGGATCGTGGTGGTGGAACACCGGGCGATCAACCAGCGCGGCGAGGTGGTCGCGCGGTGCAAGCGGACGGCGCTGATGCAGCGGCAGCCCTCCGCGACAACCGACTGACGCCGCTCAGTCCGTCGCTGGATTCAGGCCGCCCTGCCCGACGATCACCTGACCCCACGACAGCCTGCGGCGCCGCCAGGTGAAGATGGCGATCTTCACGACCTCCTCCAGCACGCGGGCGAGCAGCACCCCCCAGAAGCCCAGCCCCAGGGGAAAGGCCAGCAGCCACGCCAGCGGCAGCCCCACCCCAAAGGCGCTGATGGCGTCCCCGATCAGCACCCCGCGCGTGTCGCTGCCCGACGGCAGCACGCCCGCCCCGCGCACCATGTTGGCGACCTTGACGACCTGAAAGGCGGCGTTGACCAGGATGGTCGCCAGCGCGATCCCCCGCACCTCGGCCCCCACGCTGGGGTACAGCAGCGGCAGCGCCAGCGCCGAGAGCGCGAACAGCACCCCGAAGGCGACCCCGGTGACCAGCCCGAAGCGCTCGACCGCCCGCGCCCGCTCGGCGGCGAGGGCCGCGTCGCG
>NZ_JASNGB010000203.1 GCF_030271215.1 Deinococcus rhizophilus
TCTTCAGCGTGCTGCTGCACGGGCCGCTGCCGCTGCCCGACCTCGCCCGGATGCCGCTGGCCGCCGGGGTCGCGCTGCACGCGGCGTGTGCCAGCTCAGGGGTACGCGGTGGGCTGAAGTGGCCCAACGACCTGCTCGCGCCCGACGGCCGCAAGCTCGCCGGGATTCTGCTGGAGGCCGACCTGCGGGGCGAGGAAGCCCGCCGCGCGGTGCTGGGCCTCGGGGTGAACGTGGCCGCCGCGCCCCCCGGTGCCGCCCACCTGCACGGGTTCCGGCCAGGGCTGACCCGCGCCGACCTGCTCTCCCGCCTGCTGGCCGAGCTGGAGCGCTGGCTGGCCGCCCCACCGGGGGAGGTGCTCGCCGCGTGGCGACGCTCGAACCTCACCCTGGGCCGCGAGGTCCGGGTCGTCACCGCCCGGGGCGAGGTGTCGGGCACCGCCCTCGATCTGGACGCGGGGGGCAGCCTCCTCGTCCGCCTGCCGGACGGGCCCACCGTCCCCGTTCACGCGGGCGACGTGCAGCTCGTCGGCTCCCTTCAGGCCCCTTCCCGTCCCCAGGAGGACACCCCATGACGCCACTGCCCATGCCCACCGCCGCCCACCCCACCCTCGCCCGCACGCTCGCGCCGCGCTCCGGCCTCGCCCGCGACGCGCTGCTGGTCCTCGGGGGCGCGGCCCTCGTCGCCCTGGTCGCGCAGGTCGAACTGCCGCTCAAGCCCGTGCCCGTCACCCTCCAGACCCTCGCCGTGCTGCTCGTCGGGGCGGCGCTGGGCTGGAAGCGCGGCGCGGCCAGCCTGACGACCTACCTGCTGGCGGGGGCGGCGGGGCTCCCGGTCTTCGCGGGGGGCAGCGCGGGCCTCGCCAAGTTCGCCGGGCCGACCGGCGGCTACCTGCTGAGCTACGTCTTCGCCGCCGCGCTGGTGGGCTGGCTGGTGCAGCGCTATGCCCTCGACCGCAGGCCCGCCGGAGCGGCGCTGGCCATGCTCGCGGCCAGTGTGGTGATCTACAGCTTTGGCCTGACCTGGCTGGGGCTGGTCACCGGGCTGAGGGGGCAGGCGCTCCTGACGGCGGGCCTGACGCCCTTCCTGGTCGGGGACGCCCTCAAGATCGGCCTCGCGGCGCTGCTGCTGCCGGGGGCGTGGGCGCTGGCGCGGCGGCGCTGAGCGGAAAGAAGAGCAGAGACAAGGGCGGGCGCTCCGGGAGAGGGAGGCCCGCCCTTTTTCGGTGCTGATGTGAGGAGTTCCTCCCCTACGCCTCCGCCTCCTGGGTCTCGCGGTGCGGGGCTAGCGTCTCCTGGCGGTTGCGCCAGCGGGCCGAGTGGCCGAAAGGGTTGGCGAGGGGGTCGACCGCCATCTCGCGGGCGGTGCGGGGTCCCTGGGTGCTGCGGGCCAGCGTCCGCAGGTCGGCCTTGGGGCGGCGGTCCTCGTACAGCAGGCCGTTTTTCTCCTGAAAGGTGTCGGCAAGCTGGGTGTAGCAAAAGCCCGACAGCCCCTCGCAGGTGTGGATCACCGAGAGCAGCAGCGAGTAGTCGCTCAGGAAGGCCGTCTCGCTTTGCGACTGGCTGTAGCCCCAGCCGCTCTGCCGCCCCGGGATGTAGGCGATGCCGCCGAACTCGGAAAGGATCACGGGCAGCCCGGCCTCGGGAATGTGCCCCAGCGTGATGAGGCGGTCGGCGGGCTGCTGGTGTTCGAGGGACATGCGGGTGGCGTCGAGGGTGCCGTAGCGGCGGCGCAGCAGCTCGGGGTCGTCGGCGTAGTCGTGGATGGTCAGCAGGTCGGTGGCGATATGCTCCCAGCCGTCGTTGCCGATCACCGGGCGGCTGGGGTCCAGCGTCTTGGTGAGGTGGTACAGCGCCCGCACGTAGTCGCGGTGGGCCGGGTTGTTGGGCAGGTCCGGCACCCCCCACGACTCGTTAAAGGGCACCCACGCCACGACGCAGGGGTGCGACAGGTCGCGGGTCAGCACCTCCAGCCACTCGCGCGTGAGCCGCCCGACCGCCTCGGGCGTGAAGCGGTAGGGGCTGGGCATCTCCTCCCAGACGAGCAGCCCCAGCACGTCGCACCAGTACAGCCAGCGCGGGTTCTCGATCTTCTGGTGCTTGCGGGCACCGTTGAAGCCCAGTTGCCGCGCCAGCTCCACGTCGCGGCGCAGTTCCTCGTCGGTGGCGGCGAGCAAACCTTCTGGCCAGTAGCCCTGGTCCAGCACCATCCGCAGGTAGTAGGGCCGCCCGTTGAGCAGGAAACGGTTGCCCGATACCCCCACCGACCGCAGCGCCGCGTAGCTGTGGACCCGGTCGAGCAGCACGTCGCCGCGCCACAGCTCCACGCAGGCCCCCAGCAGTTGCGGGTGCCCGGGGCTCCACAGCAGGTCGTTGCGGAAGTCGTCGATGCCGGGGTCGGCCAGCGAGAGTTGCCGGGCCATATGCCGGTGGGTCACGGCGTAGCGGTCGTCGATCAGGAGGGTGTCGCCCTGCCACAGCCGCACCCGCAACGAGAGGTCCGGCCCCAGGTCGCCCTGAAGCACGGCCCGCACCCCGATCTGCCAGCGCTGCATGTCGCTGGCCCAGGTCAGGTCCTGCAAGTAGGTCTCCGGCACCGGCTCCAGCCATACGTGTTGCCAGATGCCGGTCGTGCGGGGATACCAGATCGAGTGCGGCTCGCGCTGCCAGTCCTGCTTGCCGCGCGGCTGGGTCAGGTCGTGGGGGTCGTCCTCGGCCCGCACCACGACTTCCAGCGTGGGGCTGAAGGCCGCCTGTCGGGTCACCTCCGCCGTGAAGGGCGTGTGCCCCCCCTCGTGCTCGGCCACCAGGTCGCCATTCACCCACACGCGGGCGCGGTAGTCCACCGCCCCGAAGTGCAGCAGCAGCCGCCCAGCCCGTTCGTGGGCCTCCAGCGTCACCGCGCAGCCGTACCACACCACCCGGTGAAAGCCCCCGTCGTGAATCCCGCTGCGCACACTCTCGGGCGGGTAGGGCACCACGATCTCGCGGTCGAACACCACTTCCTCGGGATGAGACCACTGCGCGGCGTCGTCGAAGGCAAAGCGCCAGGCCCCGCCGAGGTCGCGCCAATGCTCGCGCTCCAGCAGCGGGGTGGGGTGGGTGGAATAGGGCACGCGGGAGACTCCTGGGATGGGGGGAGTGGAGGCAGGGCCGGGGGGCGGACGGGGTGGAGATGGCACACGCTACACGGTCTGGCGGGGGGGAGTGGGGGGTGGGCTACGGGGCGGGGAGGGGGCTTGGGAACGCCCTGAAGATTAGGCTGGCCGTGCTGCTGCTGTCGGGAACGTAGGCGTGGGTGCGGAGGAGATGAATAATAGAGGAGTTGAATGGCGGATATCTTGGAAAGGGATGCTAGCTTTACAAATAAGCGGGATTAGGATAAAGCAATTGAATTTCTTGTGGCGATCTCTGATACTCTTAGGCATAAGAACCTGTCGCCTCTGAATTCCTCAAGCGCACTTTGAAGCAATTTAGCCTTATCTCTCGTTGTTAATCTACTTTCCATATAGGCAGACAACAAAGAAAGCCTAGACATACGCCTATTTTTGTTCAATAATATTGATTTATCTGGATTGTAAATAGCTGCTGATTCAACTACCCTATCTAGTGTATGTAAAACGCGCATTCCCTCTTTTCTACCCGAGTTTGATATTTGATACCTAATTTTCCTGCGGGTTTGTTGGTCGGTTAAATAATATGATGCGGCAACCTGTCGGGAGAGCCATTCAGATTCGGGCCAAAGTGTAGAAAATGCGTCTATGTAATTTGAGAGATCATCCATGTCGACATATTTTGCTAAAAAGCGAACTCCGCAAGAAAGTCTGTGAACTTCTGAATCTGCCTTATATGGTAAATTAAGGAAATGTTTTGTGAGAAATTTTAGATATTTGTCGTTT
Source organism: Deinococcus rhizophilus (assembly GCF_030271215.1). Classification (GTDB taxonomy): domain Bacteria; phylum Deinococcota; class Deinococci; order Deinococcales; family Deinococcaceae; genus Deinococcus; species Deinococcus rhizophilus. Next base: position 3,897 of record NZ_JASNGB010000203.1, read on the forward strand.
TCTGGCACATTCCAATCTATAATTATATCTATAATCTCCGAGAAAGATGAATCATCAATACAGTGTATACTAAGTAGATAAGAAACTACATCTCTCATCCTTCTTTTTGAGTAACCTACCTTCTTTAAATATCTAAATTGGTATGGCCTCATGCTAGGATAGCTTGTTAACGCATCAAAACTTATGACGTCACTTCTAACATAACCTATCTTCATAAACATTGTAATATATCTAGTTACAACTTTGGACCAATTTCCTTGTCTTTTTCCGAACCACACCAATTCAAATTTCTCAATAATCTTTTGCTTTATATCATCTTGATAGAATTGAGTATACGTCTCAAACTGATCGGCTTTATTTTTCCAATAATTAGCTGTAGAATTCTCAGATGTGAAAAAATGAGCGGCAGCCTCCTTATCGTTCAATATTCTAGTTTTACCAACGTTTAATCTCACGCCAGATGAGTTGAGTAGCACCTCAAGGTTTTTGAGGGCGTTCTTTGCCTCTCCCAGACTATCAACGGCGAAGTCAATATCATCCATCCACCTTGCAAAATCACCTGACGAGGCTCTATTTAAATAATCATCGATGTCAAATAAAAAGAAATGAGCCAAAAGCCTTATGGCAGGTAGGTTTACTTGGGGTAGTCCCTGAGATATAACCCGTTCATACTCTGGCTTCCAAACAAACCTATTAAGCATGTCAAACAGAAATTCAACCACCGAGTATGAAATACCTGTCTTTGAAATTATTTTATTTCTTAACACTTCTAAATGTATAGTATCATAATAACTTGCAACGTCTGTCACTACGGTGAAGTTTCTCCTTTTCGAGAACATTTGTATCTCTGTTTGGTATTTGCCCCAGATTTTGCTCCAATGTGGATATGGGTCGCTAGGCAAATCCTCCATACCTTTCATAGACTTCGATCTAATATAAAAAGATTTGGATGTCGGTTGACATTGCAATAAAGCTCCTTCAAGCTCATTATTTATACAGCTAAATATTATTGCATCCTCAGGAAATACAATGACGATCCTTCTGGTGATGCCATTTCCCTTCTCAACTCGAAATTCATCATTTCTAAGAGATTCATAATCTCCAGATGCTCTCTAGGGGTCAAAAGTCAGATGGAGGCTTGAGAAGTCGGCT
>NZ_JASNGB010000204.1 GCF_030271215.1 Deinococcus rhizophilus
CACCTCGGGCGGCTGGGGGGGTGGACCGGGGGGCGGCTGAAGCACGCAGAGCTGGAGCGTGCGGAGCTGGAGCGTGCAGGGGGAGCCGATCCGGTGGGCGGGCTGGCGCGGGCGGCTCTGCGGCTGGGGCAGGCGGCGGGCCTTCAGGCGGCGCTGGAGGTCATCACCGAGGAGGCCCGCACGCTGGTGGGGGCGCACCAGTCGGCCGTGAGCCTGACCGTGGGCGGGGACTGGGCGCAGGCGATCACCGCCGTGTCTCTCAGCGACAGGTACGCCGCGTGGCGCGACTCCGCCGGGGCTCCCGGCGGGCGCGGCCTCCCGGCGCTGGTGTGCCGCATGAACGGGCCCCTGCGGCTGACCCAGGCCGAGCTGGAGGCGCATCCGGTGTGGCGGGGTTTCTCGCAGCACGCCGCCGGGCACCCGCCCCTGCGCGGCTGGCTGGCGGTGCCGCTGGTGGGCGAGGGGGGGCGCACCATCGGCCTGATTCAGCTGAGCGACCGCGAGGGCGGGGACTTTACCGCGCGGGACGAGCACATCCTGGTGCAGCTCGGGCAGCTCGCCGCCGTGACGGTCGAGAATGCCCGCCTCCTGGAACTCGCGCAGGCTGAGCTGGCGCGGCGCGAACAGGCCGAGGCCCGCCTGCGCGTCCTGAACATGGAACTGGAGGGCCGCATCGGGGCCACCGCCCACGAGCTGGCGACCCGTGCGGCGGCGCTCGACGCCTTCGTGGCCTTCAGCGAGGCGGTGGGCAGCCAGACGGACGTGGCGGCGCTGGCCCGGCAGGCCATCCGGGTGCTGCGGGCCACCCTGGGGCATGTCAGCGTGGGCTACTACGAGCCTGAGGGGAGGCTGTGGCGGGCGCAGGTGTGGTCGGACGACATGGGTCCCGAGATCGTCGCGCAGATCCGGGCGGGTCTTCCGGCAGACATGCCGCCTCTGGCGCAGGCCCTCGCGTCGGGAGAGCCGGTGTTCATGGACGGCTGGGACGGCGAGGCCAACGCGCTGCCCAGCACCCGGGGCTACGGGGCCGGGGCCTTTGTGCCCGTCGTGATCGGGGGCGAGGTTCGCTCGCTGCTCGCGCTGGGCACCCGCGCCTCCCGGTGGTGGACCGAGCACGAGCGCTCCGTGATGCGGGCGGTGAGCCGCAGCTTTCAGCTGGCGCTGGGACGCGCCGGGGCCACCGCGCTGCTCGAGCGCCAGAACGGGGAACTCGCGGCCCGCACCCGCGCCCTGGAAGCCTTCGCGAACCTCACGGGCGACCTCGCGGCGCAGGGCGACGCCCGGGTCTTCGTGCGGCGGGCGCAGGAGGTCATCCTCTCGCTGCTGCCCCCCGGCTACGCCCTGTACTACGAGCGCGAGGGCGACCACTGGCGCAGCCGCGTGCAGGTCGGGGACGTGGGCAACCCCGGGCTTCAGGCCTTTATCGACGCCGGGCCACGGGTGGGCGCGACCCCCAGCGTGGACGTGCCCTGGGAGACCCGGCGTCCCCACTACCAGGACGCCTACGCGCGGGGCAGCGACACCCCCGAGGAACTGGTGCAGCACGTCCACGCCGCCGCCTCGCTGCCGGTGCTGCGCCGGGGCGAGGTGGTGGGGGTGCTGGTCGCCGTGACCTTTGAGGGGCGGGCCTGGAGCCGCACCGACCGCGTGATTCTCGAGACGGTCGTGAGCAGCCTGGGCCTCGCGCTGGAGCGGGCCGAGAGCGTGGCCCTGCTGGCCGAACGCACCGCCGAACTCGAGCAGACCAACGCCGAACTTGCCCGCAGCAACGCGGAACTCGAGCAGTTCGCCTACGTCGCCTCGCACGACCTGCAAGCGCCCATCCGCGCGATGACCAGTTTTGCCGGGCTGATCGAGCGGCGCTACGGCGACGTGCTCGACGACCGGGGCCGGATGTACCTCGCCCACATCGCCGAGAGCGGCGAGCACATGAAGCGGCTGGTGGATGACCTGCTGACCTTCTCGCGGGTCCACACCGCCCAGCGCGAGGCCGAGGTGGTGGACAGCGGCGCCGTCTTCGAGGCGGTGCACCGGCGCCTGGACCGGGGGGCCGACCTCGCGGACGCCCGCCTGAGCCGTGGCCCGCTGCCCCCGGTGCTGGCCGACCCGCAGCAGCTCGACCAGCTGATGCAGAACCTGATCTCGAACGGCCTGAAGTACCGCCGCGAGGGCGTCACTCCGGAGGTGCACGTCTGGGCCGAGCGTGAGGGGGACCGCTGGCGCTTCGGGGTGCGCGACAACGGCATCGGGATCGAGCGGCAGTATTTCGGGCGCATCTTCGAGATCTTCCAGCGCCTGCACGGCCGCGAGGAGTACGAGGGCACCGGCATCGGCCTCGCCGTGTGCAAGAAGATCGTCGAGCGCCACGGCGGCCAGATCTGGGTCGAGAGCGAGGTGGGCCAGGGCACCACCTTCTTCTTCACTCTGCCGGACGGGGACGGGGCGGGTCCACCTCTGGCGGGATGAGTGGCGGGATGAGCGGCGGCCGTGGGCCGGGGGGCCCCAACCGTTGCCCAGCCGTCGCGGGGTCAGCCGGGCCAGACCTCCCGCCCTATACTGCCCCCACCGTGCACCTTGCCTCCCCGCTCGCCGGGCCGACCCCGACCCCGGCGCGGCCCACGCCCACCTTTCTGGAGGTTTCCGGCGTCCGCGTCCGCCATGTTCAGGCGGGAACCGGGCCGCCTGTGGTCCTGCTGCACGGCATCGGCCGCAGCCTGGAGGACTGGTCGCAGACGCTGGGGCCGCTCGCCGCCCGTCACGCGGCCCACGCCCCCGACCTGATCGGCTTCGGCCTGAGCGACAAGCCCGACGTGCCCTACACGCTGGCGGGGCTGGCCCGCTTCGTGCGGCACTATCTGGAGGCGGTGGGGCTGGACGCGGTGGGGGAGACCCGGCCCGTCACCCTGGTCGGCAACTCGCTGGGCGGGGCGGTTGCCGCGCAGTTCGCGCTGCTGTACCCCGGGCGGACGCGGGCGCTGGTGCTGGTGGGCAGCGCGGGCTTCGGCCAGAGCGTGACCCTGGCCCTGCGGCTGGCGACCGTGCCCCGGCTGGGCGAGGTGCTGCTGCGCCCGTCCCCGCTCTCGGCGCGGCGGACGGTGGCCAGCCTCTTTCACGACCCCCGGCACGTCACCCCCGAGCGGGTGCGCTGGGCCGAACACCTGGGGCGGCAGCCCGGCGCGGCGCGGGCTTTCCTGCGGGTGGCGCGGCACCTGGGGGCGTGGCGGGGCCTGCACCCGGAGTGGCGCCGTACCCTGGCCGGGGGCCTTGCGGGCCGGAACCTCCCCACCCTGATCGTCTGGGGCGAGCGCGACCGCATCCTGCCCGCCGCTCATCTGGAGGAGGCCCGCCGCCTGCATCCCCACGCCCGCGTCCACCTCTCTCCCGACACCGGGCACGTGCCGCAAGTCGAGCGGGCGGCCGACTTTACCCGCCTTGTGCTGGAGTTTCTGGAGGAACAGGCATGACCCCAGTCACCACCCCCACAGCCGTCACACACACGCAAATCGCCATCATCGGCACCGGCTTCGCGGGGCTGGGGATGGGGATTCGCCTCAAGGAACGCGGCACCGGGGATTTCCTGCTGTTCGAGCGGGCGGGGGAGGTCGGCGGCACCTGGCGCGACAACACCTATCCCGGCTGCGCCTGCGACGTGAAGAGCGACCTCTACTCCTTTTCCTTCGCGCCCAACCCCGACTGGAGCCACCGCTACGCCCGGCAGCCCGAGATCCTCGCCTACCTGCGCGGGGTGGCCGACCGCTTCGGGATGCGCCCCCACATCCGCTTCGGGCACGAGGTCGAGCGGGCCGAGTGGGACGACGGGGAAGGGCTGTGGCGCCTGAGCACCAGCGGCGGCGCGTACACCGCGCGGGTGCTGATCTCCGGGCACGGCCCGCTGATCGACCTCAACTGGCCCGACCTCCCCGGTCTGGAGAGCTTTACCGGGCCGCGCTTCCACTCGGCCCGCTGGGACCATTCGGTCGACCTGCGCGGCAAGCGGGTGGCGGTGATCGGCACCGGGGCCTCCGCGATCCAGTTCGTCCCCGAGGTGCAGAAGGTGGCTCGGCAGCTCACCGTCTTTCAGCGCACGCCCCCCTGGGTGATGCCCCGGATGGACACGGCGACCAGCGAGCGGCGGCGCGAGCTGTTCCGGCGCCTGCCCGCCCTCCAGCGGGCCTCGCGCGGCTGGATTTTCGGGGTGGCCGAGGCCCGCTTCCTGATCTTCTCCAGCGAGCGGGCCGGGCGGCTGGCCGAGGGGCTGGCCCTCAGGCATCTGGAGGCGCAGGTCCCGGACCCGGCGCTGCGGGCCAAACTGACGCCCGACTACCGCCTGGGCTGCAAGCGCATCCTGGTCAGCGACGACTATTACCCTGCCCTTCAGCGGCCCAACGTCGAGCTGGTCACCGACCCCATCCGCGAGGTCCGGGGCGCGGAGGTCGTCACGGCGGGCGGCGTGGCCCGGCCCTTCGACGTGCTGATCGCGGGTACCGGCTTCAACGCGACCCGGCCGCCGATGGCCCGCCTGATTCACGGGCGTGGGGGCGTGTCGCTGGCGGACGCCTGGAGCAGTCATCTGGAGGCGCTGCGGGGGACTGCGGTGGCGGGCTTTCCCAACCTCTTCCTGCTGGTGGGGCCGAACACCGCGCTGGGGCACAACTCCATCGTGTACATCATCGAGGCGCAAGTCGAGTACGTCCTGCAGGCCCTGGGGCACCTCGACCGCCAGAGCCTCGCGGCGCTGGAGGCCCGCCCGGAGGCGCAGGCCGCCTACAGTGACGCCCTGCAGGCCGAGCTGCGGGAGTCCGTGTGGGTGCAGGGCGGGTGCACGAGCTACTACCTCGACGCGGCGGGCCGCAACAGCACCCTGTGGCCCCGGCGGGCGGCGAGCTTCCGGCGGGCGCTGCGGCGCTTCGACCCCGGCGAGTATGCGGTGCGCCTGAGTCCGGCCCGCCCCAGGCCGCTGCTCCGGCGGGAGGGCGCGGCGTGAG
>NZ_JASNGB010000205.1 GCF_030271215.1 Deinococcus rhizophilus
TGTCGCGGGCGCTGCTGAACCTGCTGGTCAACGCGGTGACCCACGGCGGCGACACCCGCCTGCTGGCGGAGGGGCGGGGCGGCTGGCTGTGCGTGCGCGTGCAGGACAGTGGCCCTGGCGTGCCCCCGGACCTGCGCGGCGACGCCCTGTTCGGCCGCTTTGCCCGTGGCCCCGGCAGCGAGGGCAGTGGCCTGGGCGTGGCCATCGCCCGCGAGGTGGCCCGCGTGCACGGCGGCACCCTGAGCTACGCCGGGCCACCGGACGCGCCCAGCACCTTCACCCTGTGCCTGCCGCACCTGGCCCGGCCAGACGCCGCCCTGGCCCCGGAGGACCGCCCGTGATTCGACTGCTGCTCGCGCTGCTGGCGCTGTGGGGTGTGTGGCCCGTGCCGCCGCTGCCCCCCGCGTGGCCTGGCCTGCCCCCCCTGATGCCCCCCCTGATGCCCCCCCTGGGTCTGGCCCTCGCGGACGACGACGATGACGACGACGAGGACGATGATGAGGACAAAGATGAGGACGACGACGACCGCCCGGCCCAGTCCCCGGCGGCCCTGTCCCCGGCGGCGCTGGCCCGCAGCCTGCGTCTGGCGAGCGTGTGGGTGGAGCGGCGTCCGGGGGGGCTGATCGCGGTCCGGGCCGGGGTGGAGCGGGGCGGCGTGNGGACGACGACGATGACGACGACGAGGACGATGATGAGGACAAAGATGAGGACGACGACGACCGCCCGGCCCAGTCCCCGGCGGCCCTGTCCCCGGCGGCGCTGGCCCGCAGCCTGCGTCTGGCGAGCGTGTGGGTGGAGCGGCGTCCGGGGGGGCTGATCGCGGTCCGGGCCGGGGTGGAGCGGGGCGGCGTGGTGGTGGGGACCATCACCCTCGACCCCACCCGGCTGGAACCGGTGAACTACCCCCAGCGCGGGCTGGCGCAGCCCAAAGCCCCCCCCACGGCGGCGGCCCTGCGTTCGGCGCTGACCCGCCTCGGCGGCCTTGCCCCCGCCCGCATCACGCTGGGACGCTACGCCGCCGCGTCGTCGGGTGGTCCGCTGCTCCCGCTGTACTGGGGCGGGCGGCACGTCGCGTCGCTCACCCTCGACCAGCGCGGCCAGCCCCGCCCGGACACGGCGGCGGCGCGGGCCCAGGCCGCCAGCACCCTGAAAGTGCGCCGCTGAGCCGGGCAGAACCGGGAGCAGGCCGCGCGATCAGTTTGCGGGAGTTGAGATCGGTCACTGGGACGTGAGCCCGGCGCAGGACCCTCTGCGGAAACAGGGTGGGGGGGACGGCACCCGAGCACCGTCCCACCCTGCCGGTCGGCGGGGTTCAGCGGGCGTTCACGTACCCGGCGTCCACGTGCAGGGTCGTGCCCGTCACGTAGCTCGGCAGGTCGGAGGCTTGGTCAGGACAGGGTGAGGTGGTAGGTCACGACGACGGGCACCAGAAACAGGGCCCCCATGATGAACGACAGGGCGAGGTTGTGCTCGTGCCGCATCTCGCGGCGAATGTAGACCAGCAGGGGCTCCCTCCGGCGGCGGGCCAGGGTGCCGAAGACCAGAAGCACGCCGAGGGCGAACAGCAGCATGGTGACGAGGACGGCCACCGCCAGCCAGGCAAAGGCGTCCGCCCAGGAGCCGCTGCCCACGGAAGGCGGACCGGCAATGGTGCGGCTGAGCAGCAGGCTGAAGCCCAGAGACACCCAGAAGAACACCGCGCCGATGGCCGCGGTCTGGTGTTCCTCGATCTCCACGATCAGTTCGCGCAGCCGCACGCCCAGCACGGTCCGGATAAACAGAAGACTGATCAGGACGGTCGGGAGCCAGACCGCGAGGTTCCAGCCCATCTCGGTCAGCAGGGTGGCAAACAGTTCAGACAGGTTCATGTGTTCCTTTGGAGAGAGGGGCGGTACTGCTCCAGCAGCGAGGACCCGCCCGGAATGGTCAGAGACACCGCGGCCTCCACGGGCACCGCCGCACAGGCCCACCACCCGCGTGAGACGGTCACGCCTCGGGACGGACCGGGCGGACCCGCACGCGGGTGATCTTGAGGCCGTCGACCGCCTCGGCGGTGAGGTCGTGGCCCTGCACGTGGACGGTGGTGCCGGGCGGCGGCACGGTGCCGTGCGCCTCCAGCAGCAGCCCGGCGATGGTCGTGGCCTCGTCGCTGTGCAGGTTCAGCCCGTGATCCTCGCGCAGTTCCGAGAGCGGCACCTCGCCGTCGAGCGAGGAGGAGCCGTCGGGGTTGCGGCGCACCCAGTCACTGTCCTCCTCCTCTTCCTCCATCACGTCCTCGATCAGGTCGTCCATCGTCACGAAGCCCAGGGTGCCGCCGAACTCGTCGACCACCAGGGCCGCGTGCAGCCGCTCGCGCTTGAACAGGGCCAGCAGGTCCTCGGCGCTCGCGGAGGCGGCCACGCTGGGCAGCGGGCGAACGAGGCGCCCCAGGCCCAGCGAGGCGCCCGCCGCCCGTGCCCGGATGTAGTCCTTGACGTGCAGCACCCCCGCGATCTCGTCGAGGGTGCCCGCGTAGACCGGATAACGGCTGCGCGGCGAGCGGGCGATCCGGGCCAGCACGTCCTCCGGGGCCGCGTCCACGGGCAGGGCGTCCAGGCTGCGCCGGGGGGTCATCAGTTCCTCGGCGGTGCGTTCTTCCAGGGCGAAGATGTTCTGGATCAGGTCGCGCTGCGCCTCCCCGAGTTGCCCGCTCTGGGCGCTTTCCTCGGTGATCAGGCTGAGTTCGCGGCTGGTGTAGAGCAGCGCGTCCTTGCCGGGGTCCTTGATTCTCAGGAGGCGCATGAGCGACAGGGCGAGGAAGTTCAGCACCGCGATCAGGGGCCGGAAGACGAAGCCGAAGACCCGCATCAGGGGATTGACCCGCACGCTGATCTGCTCCGGCGTCTGCAGGGCCAGCGCCTTGGGAATCATCTCCCCGAAGACCACGTGCATGAACGTGATCAGGCTCAGCGCGATGATGAAGCCCACGGTGTGCGCGGCGGCGTAGGAGAGGCCCGCGTCCTCGAAGGGGCCATACAGCCACCCCGCAATGGCGGGTTCGCCGTACATGCCCAGCCCGATGGAGGCCAGCGTGATCCCGAGCTGCGCGATGGCGATGTAGCGGTCCTTGCCGGTGGGGTGGTCGTAGACGCCCAGCAGCCAGCGGGCCGCCGGATTCCCGCGCTCGGCCAGCAGGTTCAGCCGGGTGCGCCGGGAGGCCACCAGCGCGAACTCGGCCGCCACAAACAGGCCATTGAGCAGCACCAGCACCAGGATGACCAGAATGGGCGTGAGGTACTCGAGCATCAGAGGCTGCCCCAGTCTTCACGGTCCGTGCTGCCACTCGGCAACAGGAAGCTGACCCGCTGCACGGCGCGGCGCTCCATCGCCTCGACGCGCAGGGTCAGGTTCTCCACGCCGACCTCGTCGCCGACCACCGGGAGACGGCCCAGCTCCTGCCACATCAGCCCGCTGACCGTGTCCACCTCGTCGGTGGGCAGCTCGAGGTCGAAGCGGTCGTTCAGGGCCTCGACCAGCACGTCCCCGCGCACGCTCACCCGCTCGCCCTGCACCAGAATGGGCTCCTCCTCGTGGTCGAACTCGTCTTGCACCTCCCCGAAGATCTCCTCCAGGGCGTCTTCCAGGGTGACCAGCCCGGCCACGCTGCCGTACTCGTCGACCACCAGGGCGCTGTGACGCGACGCCTCGCGCAGCCTGCGCCACAGGTCAGGCACGGCCATGCTCTCGGCCACGATCAGGGGCGGGCGCATGACGTCGCCCACCCACGCGCCGGGCCGCCGCTCGGCCAGCAAGAACACCTGGCGCAGGTTCACGACCCCGATCACGTCGTCCGGGTTGTCCCCGGTCACCGGAAACCGCGTGTAGGAGGTGGGCGCCAGCCGCCTCAGGGCGTCTTCTGCCGGCAGGTGGGCAGGGACCGTCACCATGCGGGTGCGGGGGGTCATGATCTCGCGCACGACCCGGTCTTCCACGTTCAGCACGCCCGCCACCATGTCGCGCTCGGCCGCGTCGATCAGGCCGCCCCGCGCACTCTCGCGGTAGAGGTCCTCGAGTTCCTCCGGGGAGTGGACGTGCGCGTGGCTGTGGTCGGCGTTCAGGCCCCAGGCCCGCATCAGACGAAAGGCGGTGCCGTTGAACAGCGCGATCAGGGGCCGGAACAGCCACAGACTGACCTGCATGGGCCGCAGGGTGGCGACCGCGAGGCGCTCGGGGTAGCGCAGCGCCACCGTCTTGGGCAGCAGTTCCCCCAGCACCACCTGCAGGGCCGTGATCAGCACCAGGACGAGAATCGTGGCGACGACCGGCCCCCCCACAGCGCCCAGCACCGGGGTCAGCAGGGGCGTGAGCTGCGCCTGCCCGTAGGCACCCGCGATCAGGCTGCTGAGGGTGATGCCGATCTGGCAGGCCGCGACGTAGGTGTCGACGCGGGCGGGGTCCTGCAGGATCGCGAGCAGCCCCGCCGCGTTGCGGTTGCCCCGCTCGGCGGCCTCCTGCACGCGGGACTTGCGCGAGCCGACGGTGGCGAACTCGGCGGCGACATACAGGGCATTGACGGCCACCATCAGCAGGATGACCAGCACCGGGAGCAGCGCACTCAACGCGCGTCACCGGGTCTGGGGGTGGGGGGGCTCGGACTGTGGGCAGAACTGGGAGGTTCGGCGTTGTCGCTACTGGGCAACGGCATAGGGAAGCATCATAGGGGCAAAAGGTCGGGCCGGTATGAGGGTGGTGGCCGGGCTCCGGGAACCAGGACCGCCCCCCTGCGCCGTATCTTGCGGAGGTGAGTGACAGGACTACCGGGGCGGACCACCTGCAGGGCGCTCCTTCAGGCCAGGGCCGCGCTTCCGGCACGGCGCTTCCAGGGGCAGCGCTTCCAGGGGAGGGGCTTCCGGAGGCGGTCGCGGCCGTGGTGGCGGGCGAGGCGGCGGCCCGCGACGCCGACGGGACCTTTCCGGCCGCCTCCTTCGCGGCGC
>NZ_JASNGB010000206.1 GCF_030271215.1 Deinococcus rhizophilus
CCCCCCCGCGACTCTCATTACCATGCTAAACACTGCTTTCATGTCCCCCGTTCACCGCCGTTGGCTCACCGCCAGCCTGCTCAACTCTTTGGTGGCGCTACCCGTTCACGCACAAAGCGGTGACGCAGCTGCACGTACCCTGAGCTTCGACAGCCTCATGTACGCGATGTTTGCCAGCCCCTACCCGGACTTGAGCCGGAACTTCACTACGGGCACGCCCCAGGCCGCAAGCAACCTGCTGCGCTTGCGGCTCCCGCCCCCAGCACCAAGCGGCTACAAACTGCTGGGTACCTGGACGACCACACAGGCACTTGTCGAGCGGGCGGTCCGCCAGGACGACACCCGCTCCCCAGCCGCCCTGCTGCTGTACACTCGTTCCACTCCTCGACCACCGGCCAGCGCTGAACAGGGCACGGCCATTGCGATTCTCGTAGGGCGATGGTCGGGTACACCTGCCGCCCTTGCCTCTTACGAAGGGCAACTTGACCGTGCGTCCTTCAACCGCCGCTCCTGGGCAACGGGAACAATTTTCAGCTCTTGCAACGCTGTGAACATCGTCGTGGAGGATTACCCGCTGCTTCGGCGCGCTGTGCATCGCTCCTGCGAAGCGCAGTACCGAACGCAAGACACTTTCCTTAAAGTCAATGTGGTGAATCTGGACGAGCAACGGGCCGTGATGGAATTGCAGCGCGCCGCAGCCGCCTTCGGACTTGTCGGCGGAAAGTAAATTAGAAGGGGCATCCTCAATCCCTGACAAACGCCGTTTGGGGCTGAGAAGCTACGGACGACGTTCTGCCGCTTATCTCGGTTGGCACATTGACCACCACGTCCTCTGCATTCTGAGGAGGACGGCTTGTCTAAGAACGTCTCGTCATCGAGCAAAAGCATTCCTCGTCACCCGAAAGCTAGAAACGGCCCCCTCAGACGCTCCCCAGCCAGGCTCAGCCAAGCCCCAAACGGGGTCCTACGATTGCAACAACAAATCGGGCACACTAAGTGCCGAATTGCACTCTGGCATCGGTACTTCCTCCGCTGTGAGGTGAGGTGTACGCTGCGGTTGCCCTACAACACGCACCCACGGCGGCTGGCCCTCCCGTGGAAGTACCGTCACTGCCGATTCCCGGCACTTTTTCAGGGAGGCTCCATGCAGCAGCGCTGGACCATCGACGAACTCATCGACACCTGGACGCTGCTGCCCACCGAGACCGACCTGCTGCGGAACAAGACCGGCCCCACCCGCTTGGGCTTCGCCGTCATGCTCAAGGCCTTCCAGCACGAGGGCCGTTTCCCCTACAACACCCATGAGGTGCCCGAAGCCGTCGTCGAGTACGTCGCCCGGCAGGTCGGCGTGGCGACCGACGAGTACCGGGACTTCAACTGGCGCAGCCGCAACAGCAGCTACCAGCGTCAGGACATCCGGGCGTTCTGTGGGTTCCGCGAGTTCACCACCGAGGATGCGGGCACGCTGACGGACTGGCTGAGCCAGTCCGTTGTTCCGCACGAGACCCGCTCCGGGGCTGTGACCGAAGCTGCTCTGCGCTGGCTCCGCGAAAACGGGATCGAGCCCCCCAGCCCCGGGCGGCTCCAGCGGTTCGTGGACGCGGCGGAACGGCACTATGACCTGCGCCTGTGCCAGACCATCCACAACCGCTTGAGTACCGAACACCGGGCAGGGCTGGAGGCGCTGCTGAGGCCGACGGCGCTGGAGGAAGACCAGCCGGAAGACCACGAGGGCCAAGGCCCTCGTAGTTCAGCCCTGCAAAACCTGCGGACCAACTCGGAGAAACGCGGCGTGGAGAGCGTGGAAGAGCAGATCGAGAAGCTCCGCCTGCTCCGTCGGTTGCAGCTCCCCCAGGCCCTCTTCGCGGACGTGGCCCCCCACGTCCTGACCCGTTACCGCGAGCGGGCCTCCAATGAGTCCCCCAGCCACTTTCGTGCCCAGACCCCGTCCGTGCGTCTCACGCTGCTCGCGGCCTTCTGCGTCGCCCGCATGACAGAACTGACCGACGCCCTGGTCACGCATCTGGTGGACATGGTCCACCACATCAACGTTAAGGCCGAGCGGCGGGTGGAGCGGAACTTCGTGGCCGAGTTCCGGCGGGTCCACAACAAGGACCGCATTCTGGAGCGGTTGCTGGAGGCCGCACTGGGCAATCCCGACGGCACAGTGCGCGAGGTGCTGTTCCCCGTCGTGGACGAGCAGACCCTGCGTGATCTGTTACGCGAGTACAAGGAGAAGGGAGGCTTCCGGCAGCAGGTCCACACCATCGTGCGCGGCACCTACCGCAGCCACTACCGCCGGATGATCCCCTGGCTGCTCACCGAGCTGTCGTTCCGGTCCAACAATCACCGGCATCAGCCGGTGATTGACGCCCTGGGCCTGCTGGGGCGATATGTGGACAGCAACGCGAGAATCTATCCGTACGAGGAACACATCCCGGTCGGTGGCGTGATCGACCGGAACATCCGTGACCTGATTCTCGAACGGGGGCCGGATGGTGGAATGCGGGTCAACCGCGTGAATTACGAGCTGTGCGTCCTGTCCGCGCTGCGGGACGCTTTGCGGTCCCGCGAAATCTGGGTGATCGGGGCCGACAAGTACCGCGACCCCGACAAGGACCTGCCCCAGGACTTCGAAGCCAGGAAAGAAAGCTACTTCCAGGCGCTCAGACAGCCGCAGGAGGTGGATACCTTCGTGCAGGGTCTGGAGCAGCAGCTCAAGGACGCCCTGGTGATGCTGCACGACGGCCTGCCGAAGAATCCCGGCGTGCGGGTGGTCGCGCGGGACGGGGGCCGCTTCGTGGTCACGCCCCTGACCCGGCAGCCGGACCCGCCCTTCTACGACACGGTGAAGGGTGAGGTGGGGCGGCAGTTCTGGAACACCCAGTTGCTCGATGTCCTGGTCGAGGTGGACCGGCGTGCGGGGATTACCCCGCACTTCAAGAGCTTCATGACGCGCGAGAACATGCCCCGTGACCAGCTCCAGCAGCGCTTGCTGCTGTGCCTGTACGGCCTGGGGACGAACACAGGACTGAAGCGGGTGGCCGCCGGGCAGGACGGGGTCGGGTACTCGGACCTGAAGTACGTCCGGCGGCACTACATCCACCGTGACGCGCTGCGGGCGGCGAACGCCGCAGTCGTGAACGCCACGCTGGCCGCGCGCCGCCCGGACATCTGGGGCGAGGGGACCACCAGTTGCGCCAGTGATGCCAAGAAATACGCCGCCTGGGACGGGAACCTGCGGACGCAGCGGTCCATCCGGTACGGCGGGGATGGGGTGATGATCTACTGGCACGTCGAGAGACGTGCCAGTTGCATCTACTCCAGCATGAAGTCCTGCTCCTCTTCAGAAGTGGCGGCCATGATCGAGGGGGTCCTGCGCCACTGCACCTCGCTGTCTGTCGAGAAGAACTATGTAGACACCCACGGGCAGAGCGAGCCGGGCTTCGCCTTCACCCACCTGCTGGGGTTCAAACTGATGCCCCGTCTGGCGGACATCGCCCATCAGCGGCTGTACCTGCCGAATATGGCGTTCGCGGCTCAGGTGCCGAACTTGGCCGCTGTGCAGGCACAGCGGTCGATCCGCTGGGACCTCATCCGGCAGCAGTACGAGCCGATGGTCAAGTACGCGACGGCACTGCGTCTGGGGCTGGCCGACCCCGAGGCCATCCTGCAACGCTTCACCCGGGCCAACGCCCAGCACCCGACCTACGCAGCCCTGTGCGAACTGGGGAAGGTGCTGCGGACCATCTTCGTCTGCGAGTACCTGCACCGGGAGGAGGTGCGCCGGGAGATTCACGAGGGGCTGAACGTCATTGAAACTTGGAATGGCACGACCAACTTCATCTTCTTCGGCAAGGGCGGGGAGATCAGCACCAACAACCTCGAAGCGCAGGAAATCTCCATGCTGGCGCTGCAACTGCTGCAAAACAGCCTGGTGTACGTCAACACCCTGATGATCCAGCGAGTGCTGGGCAGCGAGACGTGGCGGCAGCGGATGACCGCCGAGGACTGGCGTGCCCTGTCGCCCCTGATGCACCACCACATCAACCCATACGGGGAGTTCAAACTGGACCTGACTCGCAGGCTCAAGCTGGAGGTCGAGGTGGACGCATGACACAGACGCGGCGCACCGGGGCGAAGAAGAAAGCGCGTGAACTGGCGAAACTGCTGCGGGCTGAGCGGCCAGACTACGCCTACCTCAAGGAGGTGTTCCGTCACCTGCGGACCGAACTGGAAGTGGAGGTGCCGGGACCATCGCGCCGCCTGCCGTGGGTGCCGACCGAGCAGCAGGTGCGGGCGTTCTACGAGGCGGTGTGGCGCACGCGCCGCACCGCTGACCTCGTGCTGATCAAGACCTTCCTGTACACCGGTGTACGCGTGTCCGAACTGGTGATGATGCGCCTCGCGGACGTGGACCTGGACGCCTGCCAGATCCGGGTAAACCTGGGGAAGGGGAGCAAGGACCGGGTGGTGCCGTTCCCAGCACCCTTCAAGGAGACGCTGGCGCTTCATATCGGCCAGAGACGACAACAGGGAGGAATCTACCTGTTCGAGTCCTCGTGGAAGCGCCGGTACAGCGACCGGGGCGTGCGGCGAATGTTTGAGCGCTACACGGCTCTGGCGAACATTGATCGCAGCCTGTCGCCGCACAAGCTGCGGCACTTCCTGCTGACCTGGCTCAAGAAACAGGGCCTCGACGACGCGCTGATTCAGCCGTACAGCGGCCATGCTTCCCGGCAGTCGTTAGAAATCTACTCGCGGCTGGCGCTGGGCGAGGCCCAGCGCGAGTACGACCGGGTGATCGGGCGCTTCCCGGTGTAGCTCGGGAAAGCCTTCACTTTGCGCTTGGTAGCAGCTTCCTTAAACCACCCCCA
>NZ_JASNGB010000207.1 GCF_030271215.1 Deinococcus rhizophilus
TTACCCCCGCTACCCCTCAGCTCCCCGGAATCCAGGAAGAGCCAACCCATAAACGGGGGTGTCAGGTCCCGGACTGCGGCATGGGCTGAGACGGGGAGGATGCGGGGCGATTGCCCCCGTCCAGACAACTTGCCGCTGGATTCCGCGGGGGTGCGGTACTTTCGCTGTCGGCCCGCAACAGGGCCACTCTTATCCAGAGCGGCGCGAGGGATCTGGCCCCATGACCGCCGCAGCAACCGGCCCTCATTACGGCATCGGTGCTGCCCAGCCCGCACGCGCCAACGATGGTTCATCCGCGTCGGGACCGATAAGGGAAGGGCTCCACTCGACATCGTCGCGTCCCCTTCTCCGTTCTCAGCCTCGGGAGGGGACGCGTGTGTGTTGTTCCCTCCGGCCTTTCCAGACGGAGGATTCTCGTTTGTCCGTTCTCTCCCCCCCGCCCGCCCTGCTGTTCGAGGGTGTGGGCAAGACCTATCCGGGACAGACCACCCCGGCCCTTCAGAACTTCACGCTGGCTGTGCCGCGCGGCCACCGGGTCGGCATCATCGGCCGCAGCGGCGCGGGCAAGAGCACCCTGGTGCGCCTGATAGGCGGGCTGGAGACGCCCGACACGGGCCGCCTGCTGGTGCAGGGGCAGGACCTCTCGCGCCTGATGCCCGCGCAGCGGCGCTCCCATCAGGCCCGCATCGGCGTCGTCTTTCAGCACTTCAACCTGCTGGCGCAGCGCACGGCCCTGGGGAACGTGACCCTGCCGCTCGAACTCGCGGGGGTGCCCCGCGCCGCCCGTGAGGCGCGTGCCCGCGAACTGCTGGAGGACGTGGGCCTCGCGGACCTCGCGGGCCGCTACCCGGCTCAGCTTTCCGGTGGACAGAAGCAGCGCGTGGGCATCGCCCGTGCGCTGGCGTTGGAACCGGACCTGCTGCTGGCCGACGAAGCCACGAGTGCCCTCGACCCGGAGACGAGCGCGGGCATCCTGGCCCTGCTCACCGAGGTGCAGCGTAGCCGTGACCTCACCCTGATCGTGGTGACCCACCAACTCGAAGTCGTGCGGACCGCCTGCACGCACGTCGCCGTGCTGGACTCGGGGCGGCTGGTGGAGAGTGGCGAGACGCGGGAGGTGCTGGCCCACCCTGCCCACCCGGTCACCCGCGCCCTGCTGGACGCGCACCGCCCGCAAGTCCCGCTCGCGCCGGGCGAGACGCTGCGCCGGGTGACCCTCCCCGACCTCGGCGCGGGCACGCTGGAGCGGCTGGCAGCCCTGGGGGCGCGGCTGGTGCAGGCCGAGCCGCATCCGCAGGGGGTGGACGCCTGGCTGGTGTTGCCGGAGACGGCGCCGCACCCGGACCTCCGGCCCGGTGAGGTTCCCTTCCCGCTGGGGGCGAGCGCCTGATGGACAGCCTCGTGCCCCTGCTGTGGCAGGCCACCCTGGAAACGCTGTGGATGGTGCTGCCGAGTGCGTTGATCGCGCAACTCCTCGGCACGTCGCTGGGGGTGGCGCTGATCCTCACCCGGCCCGGCGGTCTGCGCCCGCATCCCGCCCTGTTCCGGGTGCTGGACGCCGCCGTCAACGTAGGCCGCAGCCTCCCCTTCATCATCCTGCTGGTCCTGCTCATTCCCTTCACGCGGCTGGTCACGGGCACCAGCATCGGCAGCACGGCGGCGATCGTGCCCCTTACGGTTGCGGCGGTTCCCTTCGTGGCCCGGCTGGTCGAGGGGGCGCTGCGCGACGTGCCGTCCGGCGTGACCGAGGCGGCCCGCGTGGTGGGCGCCACGACCCCGCAGATCGTCGGCAAGGTGCTGCTGCCCGAAGCCCGGCCCGCCCTGATCCACGGCTTCACGGTGATGCTGGTCAGCCTGATCGGATATTCCGCGATGGCCGGAGCGATCGGCGGAGGCGGCCTGGGTGACCTCGCCATCCGCTACGGCTACCAGCGCTTCGAGACGGACGTGATGGTCGCCACCGTGCTGCTGCTGCTCGTGCTGGTGCAGGGCGTGCAGTGGCTGGGCGACCGCGCCGCCCGCCGCGCCGATCACCGCTGAAACTTTCTCTCCTCTCTTCCGGAGTCTCCAAATGAAAAACATCCTGATCCTGTCCGCCCTCGCCCTGACCTCGCTCGCCTCCGCCGGAACCCTGCGCGTGGGGGCCACGCCCGTTCCGCACGCCGAGCTGCTGGAGTTCGTCAAACCCACCCTCGCCAAGCAGGGCGTGAACCTCGTGATCCGCGAGTTCACCGACTATGTGCAGCCCAACCTCGCGCTGGCGGACGGCAGCATCGACGTGAACTTCTTCCAGCATCTCCCCTACCTGCAGGAGTTCCAGAAGAACCGCCCGCTGGGGCTGGTCGCCGGGGCGAAGGTGCATGTGGAGCCCATCGGCCTGTACAGCCGCCGGGTGCGGTCGCTGCGGGAGGTGCGCTCCGGGGCGACGATCGCGCTGCCCAACGACCCCAGCAACAGCGGGCGGGCCTTGAAACTGCTGGAGCGGGCCGGGCTGATCCGACTGAAGCCCGGCGTGGGGGTGCAGGCCACCGTGCGCGACATCACGGCCAACGTCAAGCGCCTGCGCTTCCGCGAACTGGAGGCCGCGCAACTCCCCCGCGCCCTGGCGGATGTGGACGCGGCGATCATCAACACGAACTACGCGCTGGAAGCGGGCCTGAATCCCCTGAAGGACGCGCTGATCCTCGAGGATCGCCGCAGCCCCTATGCGAACCTGCTCGTCGCCAAGCCCGCGACCCTCAAGAACCCCGACTACCTCAAGCTGGTGCGGGTGCTCCAGAGCCCGGAGGTGAAGGCCTTCATCCTGAAGAAGTACGGGGGGGCGGTCGTTCCGGCCTTCTGAAGTCCACGTCCTGACCGCCAGCCCCCGCCTCACGCGGGGGTTGTTGGTGTGGGCAGCCCGGCCCGCAGCCGCTGATACTGCCGCACGATCAGGGGATCGTTGGTCTGGGCGCCCCGCACGCAGGCGTCGGCCTGGGCGGCCCACTCGCGCGGCGCACAGGTCAGGGCCGCGACCGCCCACTCGAACCGTGCCCGGCCGTCCTCGGTCGTCCGCGCGAGGGGAAGGGTCCCCCGCAGCAGGGCCTGCGCCCCCTCACGGTCCCCCTGGCGGTGCAGGATGCGGGCTTCCAGGGAAGCGGCGATCACGCGCAGGCTGAGCACCGGGTGGGTCCGGTTGACCTGCAGGGTACGCAGCGCCTCGCCAAGTTCGCCCAGCCGGAACTGCGCGGTGCCCAGCGACTGGTGGATATAGGCGGTCATGCTGAAGTCCCCCTGGTCGAGCGCCTCGGCGGCGAGCATCTGGGCGCGGGCGCTGTCCCCGGTCGCGTTGAGGTGCCACAGGTAGAAGGTCAGTACCCCGCAGTGGTCCTGCGCGGACGGGGCGGCCCGCGCTGCCTGAAGGGCGAGCTCGTGCCACAGCCGCGCCGCCCGGAAGTCCTGCCGGGAATCGTGGGCACTGGCGACCGTCGCGTACCACAGCGCCGGGGACCGCCCCGGGGCGAGGTGCGCGAGGCCCAGCAGGGCGAGGTGCTCGGCCCGCGACGGCTCTCCCAGCAGGTCCGCGAGGTACCCCGCCGTGTAACAGATGTCGGGCTGCGGCTCGGGGGTGGCCCGCAGCGCCCGCCCGCAATAGTCGCGGGCCAGAGTGTACTCGTCACGCTCGATGGCCTGATGGGTCAGCACGTCGAGGGCCAGCGCCGCTCCCTCGCCCCGGGGCGTCAGGGTCAGCGCGGCATGGGCGGCGCTCTCGGCCTCGCCGGGCCGGTCCTGCTGGGCGGCGGCCAGGGCCTCCTGCGCCAGGTCCAGCCCCTGCCGGACAGGGGGCAGTCGCCGCCGGGCCGGGAGCGGCTGGAGGTGCCCCAGCAGCCGCATCTCGGTGCGTTCGGCCCACTCCAGCCACTGCTCGGGGCCGTCCGCCCGGTGCCCGGCCATGAACTCGCGCCAGGTTCCCTCCAGGGCAAGGTCGGCGGAGGTCAGCCCCAGCACATCGACCTCCACCCGCGCAAGGTGCAGCTGGTGCCCGCGCTCGGTCAGCACGTCGGCGTGCTGGCCCAGCACCCGCCGCAGGGAGTAGAGGGTGGTCCGCAGGTTGTGCAGGACCCGCCCGCTCCCGCCGCTCCACAGCAGGTCCGCCACCTGACGCCGGGGCTGCGGCCCGTCCAGCGCCAGCACCGCCAGCAGGCGCAGCCCCCGCGCCGGACAGCGCGGCCAGTCGCCCTCCACCCGTAACGCGGCCCCACCCAGCAGGTCGAGGCCGATCGGCCTGCCCTCGGACATGTCGGCTCCTCCCGACCAGCGTACCGGTGGAGCCGCCCCACAGAAAGGAGGGAGAACGGTCCAAACGGTCAGACAATCTTGAGGGGTGCAGGGTCAGCTCAGGCCCCACCGAAGGTGTTCTGTTTCGTTGCCCGTGTGGACTCCCGGCACAGCCCACGTCTGTTCACGGTCCTGCACGAGCAGGAGGTGACGTTTGTCGGTCAGACCCTCCACTTCGCCGTACATGGTCTGCGCCGCACGGAGGTAGCCCTCCCGGATCAGGGCGTCCCACGTCATCTTGGGACCGTGGCCACGCACCAACCGGCGGGTGGTCAGTGCGCCGTGCTGACGGACATCGCGCAGCACCCCGAACTTGTGCTCGCTCAGTGAGTAGGGTTCGATCCTGGGGGGCATATGTCCAGGGTAGGAGCAGGGCGGGTTGGTCGGGGCGTGGCAGATCCGGACCTGTCTGTCGGCGGGCATCTCCACGCTGATCTCTCTACTGACATCTTTCAGTTTTAGAAAAGCACGTCCAGCACGGCTTCC
>NZ_JASNGB010000208.1 GCF_030271215.1 Deinococcus rhizophilus
GGTGCAGGGCGCCGAGCGCCCGCGTGCTCGCCGCCGACTGCCCGCCCCAGGCGTTCGCCACCCGGCCCCGGCCCAGCAGTGCCGCCACCTCGCGGGGGTGGACCTCGGCCCGCTCACGCAGGAGGAGGCGCACCTCGTCCAGCAGATCCGGGTGCTCGCGCTCGATGCGGGTCTGGCCCACCTCGCGCGGGTGGAGGAGCGCCTGCACCCGCCGGGGCACGAAGCCGTAGTTGGGGAGCATGTCCTCCTCGGCGTCGAGCGTGGGATAGAGGCGTTCGAGGTCGCCTGCCCGGTAGCCGCGAACCCGCTGCATCAGGGTCAGGTCCTGGGCGCGGGCCGGGGCGCGGATGGGGTCGGCCTGGAGGAAGCCCATCTGGCTCAGGGCGGCCTGGGCGGAAGGCTGGCGGGTCAGGGTGCGGTGGGCCAGGGCACGGAGGGCGGCGGGCGTGAGGGGCATGGGGGGAGGGTAATGGGTGGGGCTGTGGGTTGGGGCAGGGCATCCTGAGTGCGGTTTGCCCCCACCCCCAGCCCCTCCCCCCAGGGGGGGCAGGGGAGCTTTTCGCTGCGCTCGGCCAGGGCAGGTGGGCGGCGCGGGCAGGACGGGTTCTTCAAGGGCAACGTTTGATCCTGGTGCGGCCCGTCTGCGGCCACCGTCTCGCTGCGCGAGCCGACGTGGGGAAGACGGTGCGAGAGCCGTTCGCCCACACCTGCGCGGCGTCCGCTGTGCCCGTTTTTAAGGAGGCTTCAGCTTGAGCGTGGTGACCCCTCGTCCCTTGCGCGTGACTCGTAGAGCCGCGAGGCGGAGGGGCGTTGCGAAGCAACGGGGTGAGGGGGCGACGGGGCAAACGCCTCCGCCCCCCACTCCCTTCCCCTCACAGCTCCATGCTGGGCACCCCCGGCGACACCCAGGGATTGCCCCGAATCAGGAAGCGCCAGGGCAGGTTCTTGCCTGCCAGCAGGCCGACGCGGGCGGTGACACCGACCTCCTCGTCGGGAACGGGGGGGCCGGGGAGAAGGTGCAGGGCCGGGCCATCGACCGGCTGTCCGGCGATCTGTTCAGGATTCAATCCCAGCGCGTAGACGAGCTTGGCGGGGCCGTTGGTCAGGTCGCGCTCGCGGGTCACCGGNGTCCGGCGATCTGTTCAGGATTCAATCCCAGCGCGTAGACGAGCTTGGCGGGGCCGTTGGTCAGGTCGCGCTCGCGGGTCACCGGGCGGTGGGTCAGCATGTGGCCGACACCCTCCAGCGGTTCCAGCGCCCGGATCAGCACGCTGGCCGAGACGCCTTCTTCCCGGCAGGCGACCTGCAGCAGGGGGTGGCCGTGGGCTGTCCAGAAGAGCCAGTGGCCGGGCGGGATCGCCATCGCCAGGGTCCGGACGGCGTGGAAGCGTCCGGCGGTGCAGGCGGGGTCGCGGGGGCAGTCGTAGGCCTCGGCCTCGACCACCCGGCCCGCGAGCACCTCGCCGCCCGGCAGCACCCGCACCAGGGTCGCGCCCAGCAGCTCACGCGCCGCCCGCACCGGGTCACGGCCAAAGAAGGTGGGAGAGAGGGGCGCAGGCACGTGGGCAGGCTAACGTTCCGGAGTCAGGAAGGCCATCACCAGCAGCGCCAAGCTGCCCAGGGCCAGCATCCCCACGTCCAGCGCTTGCAGGGACTGTCCCTCGGCCAGCCTCAGCGCCACGCGCCCCAGCGCCTGCACCACCGGCAGCGCGAACACCGCCAGGAAAAACGGTTTCAGCGGCGGCCCGGCTCGCCCGCGCGACCGCCGCAGCGCGGCCAGGCACCCCGCCAGGGGCAGCAGCGTCAGCCCGATCAGCCCGGCCCGCAGCGCCTCATGCTCTGGCCCCACGGCGAGGGCCAGCACACTGAGCAGCGTGGCAGCCGCAAGAAGGACCGTCAGCAGGACCGGAGTGGAGACGGCGGGCCGAGTCATGCCCCAGCCTACCCGCCCCCGAAGGTCAGCGAACCCTCAACCCTTCCTTTCCCGCCGCGCCGGGGCCAGCACCTAGCCTGCGGGCGCACTTCCGCACTCACCCACAGGAGGCAGACCCCCATGATGGATATTTTCAACATGCTCGGCGGCATGGGCCAGGCCCAGACCACCCTCGGACAGCGGCTCGGCACCTCGCCCCAGCAGACCGAGGCGGCGATGGAGGCCGCCATTCCGCTGCTGCTCGGCGCGATGACCCGCAACGCCCAGGACCCCCGGGGAGCGCAGGCGCTCGCGGGAGCCCTCGACCAGCACGACGGCCGGGCGCTCGACTTCTTCGGGCAGGGCCAGGCACCCGACCCCTCGGAGGGGCAGCGGATTCTGGGGCACGTCTTCGGCGGGCAGCAGCAGGCCGCCGCGCAGGCGGTGGGGCGCCGCGCCGGAATCGACCCGCAGCTCGCCATGCAACTGCTCTCGATGGCCGCGCCGCTGGTGCTGGCCTATCTCAGCCGCCGCCGTCAGGGCGGGATGGGACAGGGCCAGACGGGCGGCTTTCCCGGCGGTCAGGCCGGGGGCATGGGCGGCATCGACATCGGCAGCATTCTGGGCGGTCTGCTCGGCGGCGGCCTGGCCGGGGCCGGGAGCGGCATGGGCGGCGGCCTCGGCGGGATGCTGGGGGGCGGTCAGGATCAGGGCTACGGGCACGGCCAGGCCGGGCGGATGGGGGGCGGACAGGTCATCCCCGGCTACACGCACACCCCGGCGCAGAATCCCCTCGGGCACCCCGGCCACTCCGGCACCGGGCAGATGGGCGGGGACCTCGGCGGCATGGTGGGCAGCCTCAACAGCGCCCTCGACCGCGACGGCGACGGCAACGCCCTCGACGACCTGATCGGGATGTTCGGGGGCCGCAGGCGGTAGGGGAGCGGCCAGCCACAGAAAAGCCCCGGCTCAGGCTGGGGCTTTTTGCTGCTCGGGCCGCTACTGCTCCACGCGCTCGCGCGAGTACGGCTTGAGTCCCCTGGGCGTCCCCGGCCGGTCCGGGTCAAAGAGGCTGGTCGTGAGGTACCGCGCCCCGGTGTCGCAGGCGATGGTCGCCACCCGCTTCCCCGGCCCCAGGCGGCGGGCCACCTCCAGCGCGGCCCAGGCCATCGCGCCGCTGCTCATGCCCACGAAGATGCCTTCCTCGCGGGCCAGCCGCCGGGCCAGGGGATAGGCGTCCTCCTCCCAGACGGGCATCACCTCGTCGATCACCGAGCGGTCGAGGTTGGGCGGGATAAAGCCCGGCCCCATCCCCTGAAAGCCGTGTTCGCCGCGCTCGCCGCCCGAGAGCACGTTGCTGCGGGCGGGCTCCACCGCGATCACCCGGACTGCGGGGTCCTGCCGCTTGAGAAACCGTCCGACCCCGCTGATGGTGCCGCCCGTGCCCGACCCGTACACGAAGGCGTCGATCCGGCCCTCCATCTGCTCCCACAGCTCGGGGCCGGTGGTGCGCTCGTGGGTCTGCGGGTTGGCGGGGTTGGAGAACTGCCCCAGCATGACGGCGCCCGTCTCATGAGCGATGCGCTCGGCTTCCTCGATGGCGGCGAGCATCCGGCGCTCGGGGTCGGTCAGGACCAGTTCGGCGCCGTAAGCCTGCAGGGTGCGCTTGCGTTCCTCGCTCATCTGGGCGGGCATGCACAGGATCAGCCGGTAGCCCCGCGCCGCCGCGACCTGCGCCAGCCCGATGCCGGTGTTGCCGCTGGTGGGCTCGACCAGGGTGCCGCCCGGCTTCAGCACGCCGCGTTCCTCGGCGTCGGTCACCAGCCCCAGCGCGGTGCGGTCCTTGATGGAGCCGCCGGGATTGAGGCCCTCCAGTTTCACGAACACGTCTGCCATGCCCGGCTCGGTCACCCGTCCCAGCTGCACGAGCGGCGTCTTTCCGACCAGCGCGTCAATCATGGGGGGAAGCATAGAGCGCCCGGCGGCCCGCCTTCAGGAGCCGGGGGCGCTATTGGGCCGCCCGCGAGCAGGTGGGGGAACGTTCGGGGCCGCCGCGCCGTACCCTGGCAGTGATGCGTTCCCACCTGCGCCGCGCCCTCGCCCTGCCGGGCCTGATGACCCTGGGGCTGGCCGGAGCAGGAGGCACGGGCAGCCCGCCCCCTGTGGACGCCTTCGCGCTCTATGACGCGGCGGCCCGCTTGCTGCGGACCCACTACGCCGGGCCACGGATGGGAGAGGTGGGCCGCCTGCTGGCCGGGGAGAGGACCGACCTCGTCCGTCAGTGCGCGGGACAGGCCCGCTGCCCCGAGTCCCAGGGCCGCGCCGCCGTGCAGGCCGTTCTCGCGGCGCTGGGAGACGGACACACCCGGCCCCTCTGGAACGTTCCCCTGCACCCCGCCCTGCCCCCGGCCGCCCTGGACCCCCGGCTGCGCCCCACCCTGCGCTGGGAGGGCAAGGTCGCCGTGATCGGTCTGCCCGAATGGTTCGAGGTCGGGATGGGCACGGCCTTCCGCGAGGTGGTGGGGCAGGCGGCGGCGCGGGGAGCGGCCGGGCTGGTGGTGGACCTCCGCGAGAACCCCGGCGGGGTGCTGGACGAGTGCCTCGCGGCGGCGCAGGTGCTGGCCGGGGACCGGGTGAACCTGATCGGCGTGGGCCGCAGCGGGGCGGCGATCTACGACTGGCGCACCACCGCGCAGGCGCAGACGGCCCGCGCGTGGCCGCGCTGGACCGGACCCCTCACGCTGCTGGTCTCGCCGGACACGGCGTCGTGCGGCGAACTCCTGGCCTACTGGGGCCAGCAGGCGGGCGGCACGGTGGTCGGCCTGCCCACCCGGGGCCTGCTGAACACCCTCGCGCGGGACTTCGCGCTGCCGG
>NZ_JASNGB010000209.1 GCF_030271215.1 Deinococcus rhizophilus
CGACGCCCGCGCCCGGCTCGACGCCCTGCGGGCCGGCGAGCGCGAGCGGGCGCGGCAGCTCGACCTGCTGGCCTTTCAGGTGCGCGAGATCGCGGAGGTCTCGCCCCAGCCCGGTGAGGAGGAACCGCTGACGGCCGAACTCTCGCGGCTGTCGAACCTGGAGACCATCGCGCAGGGGGCGGCGGGGGCGCTGGAACTGCTCTCGGAGGGCGAGACGACCGCCGCCGGGCTGATCGCCGAGGCGGTCAAGGCATTGAACGCGGGCGCGAAGTACGACGAGACGAGTGGGCAACTTCAGCGTGACCTGCGCGAGGCCCTGGACGCGGTGCAGGCCGTCGTGGGCGAGCTGCGCGGGGTGGCCGAGGACAGCGCCCCCGACCCGGAGGAACTCGCGCGGGTGGAGGGCCGCCTCTCGGCGCTGGGCAAACTGCGGGCCAAGTACGGCCCCACGTTGGAGGACGTGCTGGCCTTTCACGCCGAGGCGGAAACGGACCTGAATCGCCTGACGCGCGACGAGCAGGACGCGGGCAGCCTGGAGGCGGAGGTGGAGCGGCTGCACGCGCAGGCGGTCCGGGAGGGCGAGGCGCTGGACCGGGCGCGGGGGAGGGTGGCGGGGCCACTCGCCGCCCGGCTGGTCGCGGTGATCCGCGAACTGGGCATGCCGCACGCCCGGTTGGAGTTCCGGCTCTCACCGCTGACCGCTCCCGGTCCGTCGGGGCTGAGCGACGTGGCCCTGTACTTCACGGCCAACCCCGGCGAGGACCCCGGGCCGCTGGCGGACGTGGCCTCGGGCGGCGAGCTGTCGCGGGTGATGCTCGCGATCTCGACCGTGCTGGGGGCCGACACGCCCACGGTGGTCTTCGACGAGGTGGACGCCGGAATCGGCGGGGCGGCGGCGCTGGCGGTGGCGGGGCAGCTCGCCGGGCTGGCGGAGGGGCGGCAGGTGCTGGTGGTGACCCACCTCGCGCAGATCGCGGCCCGCGCCGACCACCACTACAAGGTGGAAAAGCGGGTGGAGGGCGGGCGCACCGTCAGCCACGTCCGCCTGCTCTCGGAACCCGAGCGGCTGGAGGAGATCGCCCGGATGCTGGGCGGCAACACCTCGGAAGTCGCGCTCTCGCACGCCCGCGAACTGCTCTCGCACGGCTGACGGGCGGGTGGGGACTTGGTCAAGGTGACCTTCAGTCCTCGGTCAGACGCGGCCCCTAAGCTGGACGTCATGAAGAAGACAATGATGGGCACCGCGCTGCTGGGAGCGGGCCTGCTGGCGGGCTGCACGGCGACCGGCCCCGGCTCGCTGCGGGTGCATGAGGTCTCGCTCTACGGCGGCACCCAGGAGCGGATCGTGTGGGTGTACGGGGCGCTGGAGGGCGGCCGGGGCAGTGTCAAGGTGAACGGCACGGCGCTGGACCTGCGCCCCCAGATCAGCGACCCCCTCGCGCTGCCGGGCACCCTCAGCGTGAATGGGACGGCGACCTACCGGCTGCCGACCTCCACGGTGACGCCCAAGCTGGTCCTGACGCGCGACACGCTGGGGCGCTTCTCGGTCCCCGTCAACGAGGCGCGGGGCACGGTGTACTTCACCGACGGGCGCAGCTGGTCGCGGCTGAATGGGGCTTCCGGGGCCAACCTCACCGCCCTGCCCGTGAACGGACTGCGCGGCGCGGGCGAGCTCACCGACGCCGAGGCCGACGTGCTCTCGCGGGCGCTGACCGGGCAGGGACCGCTCGCGGTGACGGTGCTGCCGGAGACGGGCCTGCCCGACGCCCGCCTGACGGTGGAACCCGCCCCGTCCGAGTACCGCCGCACGGCGCTGTATGTCCAGTCGGGCGTGCCGACCCTGGCCGCCCAGCCCGGCACCCCGGCGCCGCCCCCCACCGCCGGGGGCCGCGTGGGCGTCACCGAACTCGCCNCTGACGGTGGAACCCGCCCCGTCCGAGTACCGCCGCACGGCGCTGTATGTCCAGTCGGGCGTGCCGACCCTGGCCGCCCAGCCCGGCACCCCGGCGCCGCCCCCCACCGCCGGGGGCCGCGTGGGCGTCACCGAACTCGCCAGCGGCACCAACGCGGCCCAGACCAGTCCCGCCGTGCAGCTCGCCACCTCCCAGAGCGCCCTGAATGCCCTCTACCGGGTCGCCTACGGCAACCAGACCGGCGCTCCGGGCGTTCCAGCGCTGCGGGCCGGGGAGACGGTCGTTGGGGTGTTTCTGGGCCAGCGGCCCACCGGGGGCTACGGCATCCGGGTGATGGGGGCCAGCGTGCAGGGCGGCGCCCTCACCCTGACCGTTGAGATTCGTGCTCCGGGCGCAGGCGCGATTACGACGCAGGCGCTCACCAGCCCGTGGACGCTGGTGCGGGTGCCGGGCGTGTTCCAGAGCGTGCAACTCGTGGACGGCTCCGGGCGACCCGTTCAGCTGGGCGGCGCGGGCGGCCAGACGCGCTGACCCTCCCCGCCCTACGCTGAACTTTCCGCACTCCGAACTTCCTCCAGCCCCATCCGCTCTGACGGGTGGGGTTGCTGCACCTCTCCCTCCTGCCGTCCCCCTTGGCTGGACTGAAGGCGAGAAAGGCTGCTGTTTCCGGGAATGTAACAGGGGCCGGTTTGGTGTGGAACCGCTTCATGCGGCAGGATGAGCCTGTTACAACGTCACATTCCTGCCATTCGAAGTCCCGGAGGACCCCATGAGCCTGACCCAGCCCCCCCTGCTGCAAGCCCTCGGCATCCGCAATGCTACCGTGCACCACAATCCCGGCGTGGACGAGCTGTACGCCGCCGCCATCCGCCTCGGCGAGGGGGTGCAGGCCGCCACCGGCCCGCTGACTGTCCGCACCAACAAGACCGGCCGCAGCCCGAAAGACCGCTTTATCGTCGAAGACGACCTCACGCGGGACGCCGTGTGGTGGGGCGGCTTCAACGTGCCGACCACGCCCGAGGTCTTCGACCGGCTGCTGGAGAAGATGACCGCCTACGCCGAGGGCCGCGAGCTGTTCGTGCAGGACGTGTACGCCGGAACCGACCCCGAGTACCGCCTCGGGGTGCGGGCCGTCACCGAGATGGCCTACCACTCGCTGTTCGTGCAGAACATGTTCGTGTGCCCCACCGCGCAGGAGCGCGAGGGGTTTGCCCCCCAGTGGACCATCCTGAACCTGCCGTCCTTCAAGGCGGACCCGGCCGTGGACGGCGTGCGCAGCGACACCTTCATCCTCGTGAATTTCACCCGGCAGATGATTCTGGTGGGCGGCACCCAGTACGCGGGCGAGAACAAGAAGGGCATCTTCGGCGTGATGAACTTCCTGCTGCCCGCTCAGGGCGTGATGCCGATGCACTGCTCGGCCAACGTGGGAGAGGCGGGCGACGTGGCCCTCTTCTTCGGGCTGAGCGGCACGGGCAAGACCACCCTCTCGGCCGACCCCAGCCGCAAGCTGATCGGCGACGACGAGCACGGCTGGAGTGACCGGGGCATCTTCAACTTCGAGGGGGGCTGCTACGCGAAGGTCATCAACCTGAACGCGGAGGCCGAGCCCGCCATCTACCGGACCACCCGGACCTACGGCACGGTGCTGGAGAACGTGGTGCTGGATGAGGACGGCACCCCGAACCTCGACGACGGCTCGCTGACCGAGAACACCCGTTCGGCCTACCCCATCACCCAGATCGGCAACATCGTGGAAGAGGGCATGGCCGGGCATCCGCGCAACGTGGTGTTCCTGACCGCCGACGCCTACGGGGTGCTGCCCCCCATCAGCCGCCTGAGCCCCGAGCAGACGATGTACCAGTTCATCAGCGGCTTCACCGCCAAGATTCCCGGCACCGAGCAGGGCGTCACCGAACCCCAGCCCACCTTCTCGACCTGCTTCGGAGCGCCCTTCATGCCCCGTCACCCCGGCGAGTACGCCAGGTTGCTGGCCCAGAAGGTGCAGGAGCACGGCGTGCGGGTGTGGCTGGTGAACACCGGCTGGAGCGGCGGGCAGTACGGGGTGGGCCAGCGCATGAGCATCCGGCACACCCGCGCCCTGTTAGGTGCAGCGCTGAACGGCGAACTGGACAGCGTGGCCTTCGAGCGCGAGCCGTTCTTCAACCTGGAGATTCCCAGCGAGGTGCCCGGCGTGCCCGCCGAGGTGCTCAACCCCCGCCGCGCCTGGACCGATCAGGAGGCCTACGACCGCACCGCCCGCAAGCTGGCCGGGATGTTCCGCGAGAACTTCAAGCGGTTCGAGGACGGGGTGGACCCGGCGGTGACGGCGAGCATGCCGGACCACGGGTAAGCAGTCTCCTATGAACAAAGCCCCGGCCGAGGCCGGGGCTTTTTCTTGGCGGCGCCTTCAGTTCACGGGTTCAGGCACCTCCACCTTCCCCGCCCCGCTCAGGGTGATCCCCACACTGGCCGCGATCACGCAGCCCATCGCCAGCCACTGCCCCAGCGTCAGGCGCTCCCCCAGGAAGAGCAGGCCGCTCAACGCCGCGATGGCGGGTTCCATGCTCATCAGGACGCCGAAGACGCGGGCGGGGAGGGCGCGCAGGGCCGCCATCTCCAGGCTGTAGGGCAGGGCGCTGGAGAGGACCGCGACCGCCAGTCCCGCGATCAGGGCGCCCGGCGCGAGCAGGCCCGTCCCCGCCTGCACGATGCCGAAGGGCAGGGTCACCGCGGCGGCCACCGTCATCCCCGCGACCACCCCGGTCACGCCGGGCACCCGCCGCCCCACCGCGCCCCCCGCC
>NZ_JASNGB010000021.1 GCF_030271215.1 Deinococcus rhizophilus
CGGCCCACCGGCACCGAGCGGGCCGCGAGGTCCAGGGTCAGCACCATGCCCGCGCCGGGCAGGGCGACCCAGGCGTCGCCGCCGTTCCAGGCCACCGCCACCGCCGGGCCGGGAAGGCGGGGACACACGGGGCGGTAGGAGGGGACGCGGGCGACGCAGGCGCGTCCGGCGTCCACCCAGGCCACCCCATCGGGAGAGAAGGCGGCGTCGAAGGCGGGGACGGTCAGGGCGGGACGGGCCGCGTTGCCGGGGGAGGTCGCCGGGACAGGGGCGCAGGCGGCGAGCAGGAGCAGCGGCGTCAGGCAGAGGAGGGGGCGCATGGGGACATTGTTTCGCGGGGAGGGCTGAGGAGGGTGGGGCAGGGCGTCTTGAGTCGTCGGTGTCCTCACCCCTCACCCCCTCCAGCCCCCTCTGCAAGCCGCTCTGCGAGTCCCCAGAGGGAAGGGGGGAGCGGCGCTGCGCTGGGCAAAGGTCGTCCCCCATCTCCCGGCCCTGCTTGCCTCGCCGCCGTGTCCCCCTCCACCCCCCCTTTCGCCCAGTTGGAAGGCCCCGGCGGCTCGGCTGCCTGGAAAGCGTGCTGGCGAGGTGGGGACGCCTCGGACGGCTGCCACAGGGAAAGGATGGCTCTGGCGAGAGCGGTCGTCGACTCCTCTCCTCCCTCCTGAACCCGGGAGCCTGCCGCCCTGCCCTACCCCCTGGCCTCCAGCAGCGCCCCCACCACCACGTCCAGCCCCACGCCCTCCTGCGCCCGCCGCGAAGGCGTCCACGAGATGCCCCGGCTGGCCTTCACCAGAATCACGTCGCCGTCGCGCACCTCGGGCAGCAGGTCGGCCAGCAGCTCGGGCACGCTGGTGTGGGCGCGGTCGCCCAGCTCGGCGGCGAAGGCCCCCACCCCGTAGGTCAGGTCGGCCCGCATCCGGGCGTGGGCACCGACCTCGGCGTGCAACTCGCGCTCCGCCCCGCCCAGCTCCAGCATCCTTCCCAGCACGCTGATGCGTCGGCCCGGAAAGGCGGCGAGGGCGTCCAGCGCGGCGGTCACGGCCAGCGGCGAGGCGTTGTAGGCGTCGTCGATCACCGTGTAGCGGCCCGGATGCACCCGGAAGCGGCCCCCCGGCACCTGCACCCCGGCGAGCCGCGTCACCGCGTCTTGCAGTGGAACTCCGGCCTCCGCCGCCAGCGCGAGCCCCAGTACCGCCGCCTCCGCCTGCACCCGCGAGGCCAGCGGCAGGCTGACGGGCACGCCCCGGAAGCTGAAGCGGGCGCCCTCCGGCGTGACATCCAACCCTTCCCCGGCGTGGGTCACCCCCTCCCCGAAGCCGTAGGTCGGCGTGCGCGGGTACCACCCGGCGGCCTGCTCTCCCACCAGTCCCCGGCGCCCTTGCAGCAAGACGCCCTTCTCACGGGCCACCCCCTCCAGGCTGCCCAGTTGCTCCAGATGCGCCGCCCCGATGCTCGTCACCACGCCCACGTCGGGCTGCACGAGGTCCACCAGCTCGGCCATCTCGCCTGGCCGGTCGATGCCCATCTCGACCACCAGGGGCTTTCGGGCCTGCCCATGCTCGATCAGGAAGCAGGCGATGGCGGGCAGGGTGTTGTAGACGGGCATGTAGGCCGCGTCCAGCGCCGCCGCCGCGTAACTCTTGGCGGTCGTCTTGCCCACGCTGCCGGTGATGCCCACCACCAGCGGGGTGTGCGCCCGCTCGGCGCGTGCCCAGGCGAAGAGGGCCTCCCGCGCGTCCGGTACGCGCACGGCCCGCTCCACGTCGAGGTCGGTCAGCACGAAGGGGGCGCCCGCCGCCAGCGCCGCTTCCACAAAGCGGTTGCCGTGCATCGTCTCGCCGGGAAGGGCCACGAAGGCGACCTCCGGGGACGCCTCGCGCGAGTCCCAGGTCAGGCGTGTGGCGGGGCGGGCCGCCGGGTGAACGGCAGCGGAGAAGGGGAGGGGGCCGTGCGGGTCGAGCATGGGCGGAGGATACCGGGGGAGCGGCCGGGCCGTAGTCTGACCGCGTGACCCACCACCACCTCGGCCGCGAAGCCGTCCATACCGTCTGGGACCGCGCCCTGCCCCCGGCCCTGAGCGTTCGCCCCGGCGACACGGTCACCTTCGACACGCTGGACGCCTCGGACGGCGGGGTGGCGCGGCGGGCGGCGCAGGGGGACGCCTCCGGTTCGCCGGAATTGCTCGCCCTCGCGGCGGCGGACGCTTACGCTCCGCGCCCCGGCCCACGCGGGCACCCGCTCACCGGCCCCGTCTTCGTGGAGGGGGCCGGGCCGGGGGATGCCCTGCGCGTCGAGCTGCTGGAGGTCCGCACCGCCGCCTGGGGCTGGACCGGCTGCCGCCCCGACGGGATCGGCCTGCTGGACGCGGTCCTGGGGGCGGAGGGCCTGAAGCCCTACACCCACCTCTGGGACCTGCGGGCGGGCGACCATTCGGAGTTCCTGCCGGGCATCCGGGTGCCGCTCGCGCCCTTTCCCGGCGTGATGGGTGTGGCGCCCGGCGAACCGGGGCCGCATCCGACCGCGCCGCCCCGCCGGGTAGGCGGCAACATGGACATCCGGCAACTCGTCGCGGGCAGCACCCTCTGGCTCCCGGTGGAGGCGCCGGGGGCACTGGTTTCAGTGGGCGACCTGCACGCGGCGCAGGGAGACGGCGAGCTGTCGGGCACCGGGATCGAGTGCGCGGGGCGGGTGACGCTGCGCTTCGGCCTGGAGCGGGGCGCGGGGCTTTCCACCCCCGAGTTCGCCACCCCCACCCACGGCGGCACGAGTACCCGCTGGCACGCCACCACCGGCCACCATCCCGACCTGATGGAAGCCGCCCGCCTCGCCCTGCGCCCGCTGCTGCGGCGGCTGGAGGCCCGTGGGCTGACGCTGGAGCAGGCCTACGTCCTGTCGAGCGCCTGTGTGGACCTGAAGATCAGCCAGATCGTGGACGCACCGAACTACACGGTGAGCGCGTTCTTGCCGCTGGACGTGTTCGGGGAGGGGTGAAGGAGCGGGGGCGACCGCTGCGGCATAAGCGGTCGCCCCTGACTTCGCCGGGTTATTCCAGAGTCACCAGATAGTCGTACAGGTCCGGTCCGCCCGAATGCACTTCCACCTCCGCCAGCGGGAAGGCGTGGCGGATCTGTCCGGCCAGCGCGTCCAGACTCTCCGGGGTACTCTGCGGCCCGCCGAACACCGTGACGACCTCCTGGCCCTCGTAGCTGCGGTTGAGCATATGCAGCACGCTGTCTTCCGCACTTCCGCCCGATTGCACGAGTTCGTCGTCCTTCAACCCGATCACGTCGCCCTCCGCGATCTCCAGCGTCTCGCCTTCCCGGGTCGTGATATTCGTCGAGCGGCTCGCGCGGGTGACCTCGAAGGTGGTCACGTGGCCCGCCGCCTCGTTCATCGCGTCCCGCAGGCTCTCCGCGTCGGCGTCCGGCTGGAAGGCGAGCGCGGCCCCGATGCCCTGTCCCAGCGTGCGGGTGGGCACGACCACGGCGCGGCCCTCCATCAGTTCCATCGCTTTCTCGGCGGCCATCAGGACGTTCTTGTTGTTGGGGAGGATCAGCACCTTCTCGGCGCTCACCGAGCGCACCGCGTCCACGATGTCCTGCACGCTGGGGTTGGCGGTCTGCCCGCCCGACACGATGCGCGCGCCGAGGCTGCGGAACAGCTTGACGAGGCCGTAGCCGTTCGCCACCGCCACCAGCCCGGAGGCGGGCACCTCGTCCTCGGCCCGCGCCGCCGCCCCCGCCATGCCCAGAATCTCGGTGTGCTGCTCGGACATGTCCTCGACCTTGGTCTTGAGCATCCGCCCGTAGCGGCCCACCGTCGCCAGCAGCGCGTCGGGCTCGTTGGTGTGGATGTGGCCCTTGACGTAGCCCTCGGCGCCCACGACCAGCAGGCTGTCCCCGAAGGGCGTCACGAGGTCGCGGATTTCCTCGATGGGTTTGGTCGCCTCCGACATCAGGAACTCGGTGCAGTACCCGAATTCCTCCGTCTCGAACTGCTCGCCCGCGTAACCCATGATCTCGGGGGCCTCGGGAAGCGCGTCGCCGCGCAGGGCGGCCAGCATCCCCTGCACCACGTACAGGTATCCCTGCCCGCCGGAGTCGATCACGCCCGCCTGCTTGAGGGCCGGAAGCATCTCGGGCGTCTGGTCGAGCAACTTCTGGCCTTCAAAGAGGGCCTGTTCCAACACCGCGTCCACCGTCTCGCGCTCGCGGGGACCACACGCCCCGTCCGCCACGCCCCGCGCGACGGTCAGGATGGTGCCCTCGACGGGCTTCATGACCGCCCCGTACCCGGCCTTCTGGGCGGCGCGGAAGGCGGCGGCGAGGGTAGCGGCGTCGATGGCACTCACCCCGCGCACCGTCTCCGCGAAGCCCTTCAGGAGCTGCGACAGGATCACGCCGGAGTTGCCCCGCGCCCCCAGCAGCGCCCCGTAGCTGATCGCGCGGGCGACCGAGGCCATGTCGCGCTCGTCGCAGGTGTCGAGTTCGCGCCGCACCGATTGCAGGGTGAGGTGCATGTTCGTGCCGGTGTCGCCGTCGGGGACCGGGTAGACGTTCAGGGCGTTGACCTGCTCGCGGTACACGCCCAGCCAGTCGGTCGCCACCCGCAGCATCCGGGCGAGGTCGGCGGGGGAGAGGGTCTGGGCATGCTCAGGCACGCTGCACCCCCACGGCGTGAATGCGCGTGGCCTTCAGCTCTATGCCCGCCTGGGTCCGCACGAGGTGCTCCACCCGCTCCTTGATGTTCTGGGCGACAGTCGGGATGCTCACCCCGTAGGCCATCACGATGTACAGGTCGGCGGAGTAGTCGGCCCCGTCGCGGGTCACGACGACGCCCTCGCGGGCGTTGGCACGGCCCAGCACGCGGGAAATCCCTTCCTTGAGGTTCGCCGGGGCCATGCCCACCACGCCCGGCACCTCGTGCGCGGTCAGCCCGATCAGGGACGCGAGGGCGCCCTCGGTGATTTGAATGGAACCAGTCACAGTAAGGGCGAGTATACGGCGGGGCGTGAAGGGAGCCTGAACGGTGCGCGATGGTGCCCGTCTGCCCTTCTGCGCTTCACCCCTCCGGCCCTTCGGGCCACCTCCCCTTGAAGGGAGGCAAAAGACGTGACCCCCCTCGCGCAGCTTCCTGGCTCCCCTCGAGGGGAGCTGTCGGCAAAGCCGACTGAGGGGTCAAGCGGCGCTGGTGTCCGCCTGCTTGCCAAACCAGAGCCCCCTCCACTGTGGGAGAGGGCTGGGTCAGGCGTTGCGGGCGGCTTCAGTCCCCCGGCTGCGCCTCCGGGTTCCCCGAGACCGTCACCGGCTCGGCCCTGGAGCGCAGCGGCAGCACGGGCACGAAGAGCGTGACCAGCAGCCCCGCCAGCACGAACCACAGGCTGGTGCCGAACATCTGGGTCATCGCCGCCGTGAAGCCGTCCTTCAGCCCGGTCGTGAGCTGGGCGGCGAGCGTGCGGGCCTGCTCGTTCAGGCGGGTCTTCAGCTCGGCCAGGGTGGTGCGGGTGGTTTCCTGCACGAGTTCCGGCTCCTGCGCGAGGATGGCCTGTCCGACCTGCGCGGCGGTCGCCTGCGCCGCCTGCGGGGTGGCGAGGGCCTGCGCGGGCAGGGCGCGAAGCTGGGCCCTCAGCGCGGCGGGCGTCTCCTCACTCGCCAGCAGCGCCTGCCGCCCGGCTTCCCCGTTTGACAGGGCCGACTCTGCGGCGTTCGCCTGCGCTTCCAGGCCCTCGCGCACCCGCGCCGTCAGCCCGCCGCCCGTGACCAGCCCGCGCACCTCGGCGGGCAGGGCCCCGTTGCCCGCCACGGCCTTCGCTGCCGCCGCGTCGCCGTTCAGGGCGGCCTCGATCTGGCGGTACTGGGCGTCGAAGGCCGCCTGAATCTCCCTCTCCGGGCCGTTCCCGCTGCCGCTGGCCCGCAGCGCCCCCAGGTCGAAGTTGTCCGCCTTCATCTGCATTCCCGGAACCTGGGGCAGATGCCGGGGCAGTTCGCTGTGCAGGTTGTTCAGCAGCAGGGTGCCGAACACCGCCGCCCCGATGGTCGAGCCGATCTGCCGGAAAAACTGGCTGCTGGAGGTGGCGATGCCCAGTTGCCCCACCGGCACCGCGTTCTGAATCGCCAGGGTAAAGAGGCTCTGCGACGGCCCCAGCCCCAGCCCCACGATGAACATGCGCCAGCCCAGATCGAGCAGGGTGGTCTGCGGGGTCAGGAAGGTCAGCAGCCACATGCCCACGCCCAGCACCACGGCGCTGCCCACCAGCCAGGGCTTGTAGGCCCCGGTGCGGGCCACGACCTGCCCGCTCACGATGCTCGCCAGAATCAGGCCGCCCATCAGCGGGAACATCGCGAAGCCGCTGTCCATCGCGGACACGCCCAGCACCATCTGCATGAACAGCGGCAGGAACAGGATCACGCCCAGAAAGGCCATCCCCATGATGAAGGACGCCAGATTGCCCAGGCTGAACATCGGCACCCGGAAGAGGTTCAGCGGAATGATCGCGTCTTTCGTGCGCGACTCGGCCCACACGAAGGCGAGCAGGCTGACCGCGCTGAGGGCAAAGAGGCCCAGGATGCGGGCGCTGTCCCAGGGGTAGGTGATGCCGCCCCAGGTCAGCGCGAGCAGCAGCGGAATGGTCGTCAACAGGATCAGCGCCGCGCCGGGGTAGTCGATCCGGCCCGCCACGCGGTGGGTCAGCCTGGGCATCCTCGACAGGATCAGGAAGAGGGCGAAGAGGCCCAGCGGCAGGTTCACGTAGAAGACCCAGCGCCACGACGCCTGGTCGGTCAGAAAGCCCCCCACGGCGGGGCCGATCACGCTGGCGAGGCCGAAGATCGCCCCGAACAGCCCGCCGAACCTGGCCCGCTCGGCGGGGTCGAACAGGTCGGCCAGGATGGTGAAGGTGATGGTGAACAGCGCCGCGCCCCCGAAGCCCGCCACCGCCCGGAAGGCGATCAGCTGGTTCATGCCGCCCCCCAGGAAGTTGCCCAGCCAGGGCTCACCACTCAGGCCGCTC
Organism: Deinococcus rhizophilus; assembly: GCF_030271215.1. Classification (GTDB taxonomy): domain Bacteria; phylum Deinococcota; class Deinococci; order Deinococcales; family Deinococcaceae; genus Deinococcus; species Deinococcus rhizophilus. The sequence continues at coordinate 7,010 of NZ_JASNGB010000021.1, forward strand.
AGCGCCGATCCCAGCAAGAAGACCACGATCCCGAACACCAGGATGGGCTTGCGCCCGTACAAATCGGACAGTTTGCCGTAGATGGGCACCATCACCGTGGAGGCGAGCAGGTAGGCGGTGGTGACCCAGGAATAGAGGTTGAAGCCCTGCAGGTCCTCGATGATGCGCGGCATCGCCGTGCCCACGATGGTCTGGCTGAGCGCCGCGAGCAAGAAGACCACCAGCAGGCCGATCAGGGTGACGCGTTTTTCCTGCGGGGTGAAGGGCTGCCCGGGAGAGGGGGGCGCGGTGGGGGCGGGGGAGACGGGAGCGGTCACGCGGGGTTCTCCTGGGTCTGCCCCTCGTCGGTCAGCACGGCGAGGGCGCCGAGGACGGTCGCCATGGTGTCAGGGGCGAGGCGCGAGAGCCGGGTGCCGACAAGTTCATGCACGGTCTGCACGGTGGCGGCCAGCGCGGCCTCGCCCTGCGGGGTCAGGCTCAGGCGGGTGCGGCGTGAGTCGTCGGGGTCGAGAGCGCGGGCGATCAGGCCCTGCCGCGCCAGCCCGTCGAGGTAGCGGCTGAGCAGCGCGGGCGGCAACTCCAGCCGCTCGGCGAGCACCTTGGGGTAGCCCGCCCCCTGCTGAATCCCGCGCAGCACGAAAAAGCGCCGGGTGTCGAGGTCGTGTTTCTCGGCCAGCAGCGGGTTGACGTCCTGCTTGAGCTTGCGGTTGAAGTGCCACATCCGCCCGATAAACAGGCTGACCTGTTCGGGCGTCGGCCCGGGCCGGGATGGGGGGCTGGGGGGGGAGACGGCCATCCAATTAAACTACGGCAATAGTTCACTTAGGTCAACTATATTCCCGACTACGTGAAGTGGCCTAGCCGGGAAGGGTCGTCCGGGGCCGTGGTCTACTGGGGGCCATGCAACTCGTGATGGGACCGCTGGAGGGGGCGCAGGCCGCCGACCTGACGCTGACGTTCGTGACGCCGGGGACGGCGGAAGAGGGGCGCCTGACCCGTGACCTGAAACCGGGCAAGGTGGCGCTGCTCTCGCGCGGCGAGTCAGGAGACGTGGCCGCCGCGCTGACCCCGGAGGACGCGGGACAGGCCCGCGAGGTGGGCGCGGCCCTCGTGAAGCTGGCGAACGACCTGGGCGCGGCGTCCCTGGCGGTGGAGGCCAGCGGGTACGGGGACGCCCTCGCGCTCGCGGCCCTCGCCGCCGGGCGCAGGGATGCCCGTTACCGGGGGAAGGCCCGCCCCGCTCCCGCGTCCCTGACGGTGCAGGGCCTCGCGGACGGGGCCCGGCTCGAAGCCCTCGCCGCCGGGGTCCAGTTCGCCCGCGACCTCGTGAACGCCCCCGCCAACGTCCTCAACCCCGCGACCCTCGCCCGCGAGGCCCGCCGTCTGGAAGGCCACGGCGCCGACGTGGACATCTGGGACAGCAGCGAGATCGAGGCGCGGGGCATGGGCCTGCTCGCCGCCGTCGCCGCCGGAAGCGCCACCGGGCCGCGCCTGATCCGGGTCACCCTGCCCGCGCGGGGCGAGGTGACGCGGGTGATTGCCCTGGTGGGCAAGGGCGTGACCTTCGACACGGGCGGCTACTCCATCAAGCCTGCGGCGGGCATGTACGGCATGAAAAACGACATGGGGGGCGCGGGCACCGTCCTCGGCGCGATGCGGGCGCTCGCGGGTCTGCGGGACCGTCTGCCCCAGGGCCTGGAGGTCCGGGCCTACGTCCCCGCCGCCGAGAACATGGTCGGCCCCCACGCCATGCGCCCCGGTGACATCTACCGCGCGGCGAACGGCAAGACGGTGGAGGTCGTGAACACCGACGCCGAGGGCCGCCTGATCCTGGCCGATGCGTTGGCCGTCGCCGAAGGCGAGGGCGCGACCGAGATCGTGGACGTGGCGACCCTGACCGGGGCCAAGATGATCGCGCTGGGGGCCGACATCGCGGGCCTCTTCGCCAGCGACGCCGACCTCGCGGCCCGGCTGAGGGCAGGCGCGGAGGCGGCGGGCGAGTACGTCTGGGAACTGCCCCTCCACGCGCCCTACCTCAAGGCCTTCCAGAAGGAGACGCTGGCCGACCTGCGCAACTCCGACCTCGCCCCGCAGGGGGGCAGCATCAAGGCGGCGCTCTTCTTGCAGGAGTTCGTCACCCGGCCCTGGGCGCACCTCGACATCGCCGGAAACGCGCAGGAAGGCGGCGAGGCGACCGGGTGGGGCGTGGGGACGCTGGTGGGGTACGTGCTGAACGGAGCGTAGAACGTGGAACGTGGAGGGGTCTGTCTCCACGTTCCCTAAACCGGTTCTGATTTCCCCCGCCAGCGCAGCTTGAGCCGCTGCCCCAGCCGCCGGTAGAGGGGCGGGGCGTGGTGCTCCCCGAAGTCGCGGGTGGCTTCCTCGCTGCCCACGTCGTGTCCGCCCTGCTGGGTCAGGAAGTAGCGGTGGTCCATGATCCAGAGGTACAGGTCGGCCTCGGTGCGCCCCGGAAAGCGGGCCATCACGCCGTGCTTCTCCAGATTCTCCACCACCCGGCTGTACAGGCGGCGGTACCAGCTCTCGACCGCCTCCTCCCACGACACCGGGGGCAGGCCCCCGCGCCCCGGCTTGCGGTCGAGAAAATACTGCCGGGTGCGGATGTGCTCCAGCAGTCGGTCGTAGCGCCCCGGCGTGGTGAAGAGGATGTCGCGGTGGCCCGGCACCACCTCGCCCAGCCGTGTCTCGCGCAGGAAGCGGGCGTACTCGCCCTTGATGATCAGGTCGCGCAGGGTGTCGTCCTCGTCGGGCGGGACAGAGACCTGCAACTCGATCACGTGCGCGTCGATGTACCGCTGCCCCTGCCGCCGGGCGACCGAGACGCGGTGGTTGCCGTCCTTGACGAAGTACAGCCCGCCCACCTTGTACACCTGAATGGGCGGCAGTTCCTTGCCCTGAAGCTGCGCCGACCGCACGCCGATCCAGCGCTCGTCGAGGTGGCGCTCGCGCGGCAGGAAGTGGCGGTCGAACTCGCGGTAGCGGTCCACCGACCCGGCGATCTGCTCGACCGGAATCGCCTGCACCCCCAGGGTGTGCTCGCCGTCCGGCGCGAGGTGCCGCACCCACTCGAAGGGCAGCAGGTCGCCCCGCTCGCGCCGCAGGATGGCGAGCAGGTCGTGCAGGTGGGCCACCCGGCGGGCGCGTTCCACCTCGTGCCGGGCGCGGGTTCTCTGGTCGTGGTCGGTCATGGCTCTCCCAGCGGGGGGGCACTCGCCCGCTTTGGTGTCCAGCGTACACCTTTCTGGTCCGCCGAATGTCGGCTGTCCCGGCCACCTGATGAAAGTCTTGAGGCAGGCCCGCAAAGGTGCCCCCGCCCATAGCCCCCGCCCCCGCGCGGGGGTGGAATACCTCCATGCTCGGCAAATTCTTCAAGAAGCCCGCGGACGATATGGGCGGCCGTGTCCCTCCCGGCCAGACGCTGACCACCCGCTTCCCGGTCCTGACCTACGGCCCCGCGCAGCACTACGCCCCCGAGGAAGTCGTCGTGCGCGTCTTCGGACTGGCCGAGGAGAGGACCCTGACCTGGGCGGACCTGCTGGCGCTGCCGCAGACCACCCTGACCTACGACATCCACTGTGTGACCCACTGGAGCAAGCTCGACACGACCTGGACGGGCGTGCGGGTGGTGGACCTGCTGGAGCACCTCCAGCTCAAACCGGGGGCGACCCACGTCATGCAGCACTCGGTGGGGGGCTACACGACCAACCTCCCCCTGGAGGACTTCACCCGCCCCGAGAACCTGCTGGCCCACACCTTCGGCGGCGAGCCGCTCACGCCCGAGCACGGCGGCCCGCTGCGGCTGGTCGTGCCGCACCTGTACTTCTGGAAGAGTGCCAAGTGGCTGACCGGGCTGGAGTTCATGGACACCGATCGTCCCGGTTTCTGGGAGCGCAACGGCTACCACATGCGCGGCGACCCCTTCGCCGAGGAGCGGTATGACGACGACTGAGCGGCCAGCTTCCAGCGGCCAGCCGCCCGCCGGGGAGGGGGAGGGGTACCTCGTTCCCGACGTGTTGCAGGAGGGGCTCACGCTGGTGCTCGTGGGCACCGCTCCCAGCCGCATCAGCGCCCGAGCGAAGGCGTACTACGCCAATCCGGAGAACAAGTTCTGGCGCGTGCTGGCCCAGGTGGGCCTGACGCCCCGGCAACTCGCCCCGCGCGAGTACGCAGGGCTGCCGGGGTACGGCATCGGCCTGACCGACGTGGCCAAGCGGCACAGCGGGGTGGACTCGGCGCTGCCGGGCGAAGCGTGGGCACCCGACGAACTGCGGGAGAAGCTGCGGCGCTACCAACCCACTCTCGTCGCCTTTACCTCCAAGCGGGGGGCCTCCGAGACGCTGGGCCTGCCCACCGGCAAGCTGCCCTACGGCCCGCAACTCCTGCCGCTGGAGGGCTGCGAGGTCTGGGTGATGCCCTCCACGAGTCCGCTGGGGCACACGCACTTCCGGCTGGAGCCGTGGCAGGCGCTCGGGGACCGGGTGCGGGAGCTGCGCGGGAACCGGGACGCCGCTTACCCCGTACCCTGAGCATATGTCGGCGCGTGTGCCTCCCCGTCCTCCCCGTCCCGGCGACGATCCGTGGCTGCCCTCCACCCGGCCTGCCTCCCCGCGCCCGGCGCTGCCCCGTCCTGCGCTGCCGCCCGACCTGGGCCGCCGCGCCAGGGGGCTGGGCTGGCTGGCCGTACAGGGGGTGCTGGGGTTTGTCGTGGTGCTGGGGCTGCTGCTGCTGTTCGGCCTCCTGCTCGCGCTGGGCTGGGACCCGGCGGGGTGGCTGATCGGGATCACCCTGATCCTGGCGTTTCTGGGAGTGGCCCGGACCTTCTTCCGGGGCCGCCGCCTGCTGATCCCTGCCCCCGAGGTGCCCCTCGCGCAGGCTACCCCCGAGGATGACGAGGCGCGGCTGCTGCGGCTGCTGCGCTCCGGCGAGCGGGCCTTGCCCCCGGCGGCCCGCCCGGCCTTCCACGCGGCGATCATCTCCACCCGCGACGCCCTGCGCCTGACCGCCGGGGACGGGGCGCTGGGCCGCGACGCCTTCGATGCGCGGCAGGCTGCCCGCGAGGACCTGCCCGAGCTGCTGCACACCTACCAGGCGGCCCCCCGCACCCCCGACGCCGAGCGGCTGCTCGCCTCGCAGCTCGACCTGATCGGCCGCCGCATGGGCGAGGTCGTCCACGAGCGCCGGGGCCAGCACACCCGCACGCTGGAGGCCCAGCGGCGCTATCTGGAAAGCAAGTACGGGGAGGGGGAGGAGTAGCGGCCAGCCCCAGGCCACACAACAGCGGCGAGCCCCCAGCCAGAGCGGACGGGGGCTCGTCGCTGCTTGCCTGCGCCGGTCACCTATCCCAGCGGCACCATCCGCGCCAGATAGTTGAGGTACGCCTGCCGCCCCTCGCGGTGCCAGACCCGGATGCTGGAGCGCAGGCGGGCAAAGCAGACGCGCAGGTCCTCGGCCACGATGACAGGCACGCCGGGAAGTGGCGCCGGGCGGCCCCGCAGCGCCTCGGCGACCGGCAGCAACGCGTCGTGGACAAGCTGGCGGGGAGCGTCCAGCCTGCCCGGGCGGTAGGCGTGCGCTGTGGCCTCTGCCCGGTAGAGCCGCGCCAGTTCCTCGTAGGCGGCGTCCACCTGCGCGTCGGTCAGGCTGGGGTGCTCCGCGTACAGCTGCATCACCACCTGCTCCAGCTTCAGAAGCTGCGGGGCAAATCGGTCCTCGGCCCTCTGGGTCATGGGGTCAGCCTACCGCCGCGAGGACGACCCCCGCGCTGAGGCGGGGGCGTTGCCTTGCGTGGTGAATGCCTTACCTCAGCCGCTCCCGAATCCAAGCGCTCAACTCGCTGATTTTCACGCGCTCCTGCCCCAGCGTGTCGCGGTCGCGGACGGTCACGGTGTCGGTGAGGGCCGGGTCCTCGCCCTTGCCCACGGTGTCGAAGTCCACGGTCACGCAGTAGGGCGTGCCGACCTCGTCGTGGCGGCGGTACGCCTTGCCGATGTTGCCGGAGTCCTCGTACAGCACCCGGCCCAGGCCCAGGCCCTGAAGCTCGGCCTTGATGGCCCTGGCCACGCTGGTGATTTCCTCGCGGTTGCGGGCCAGCGGAATGACGGCCACCTTGATGGGCGCGAGGTGCGGTTTCAGTTTCAGCACGATGCGCTCCGAGCCGTTCTCCAGCGTCTCTTTCGTGAACGCCTCGGCCAGCACCGCCAGCATCGCCCGGTCCACCCCGGCAGACGGCTCGATCACGAAGGGCACCACCGGCTTGTTCGTCTCCGGGTGCGGAATGGTCAGTTTGGCGATGGAGTCGGCATTCTCCTCCACCTTCGCCACCAGCCCCAGCTCGGACTGCGCCTTGGTGTGGCTCCCGAGGTCGAAGTCGGTGCGGTTGGCGATGCCCTCGATCTCCTCGTGCCCCAGGGTGGGGTAGTCGTACATCAGGTCGTAGGTGCGCTTGGAGTAGTGCGCGAGGTCCTCTTTCGGCACGTCCAGAATCTCGATCTTGCTTCTGGGCACGCCCTGGTCTTCCCACCACTTCAGGCGCTTTTCCAGCCAGTGTTCGTGCCACTCCTCGTCAGTGCCGGGCACGCAGAAGAACTCGATCTCCATCTGTTCGAGTTCGCGCACCCGGAAGATGAAGTTGCGCGGCGTGATCTCGTTGCGAAACGCCTTGCCGATCTGCGCGATGCCAAAAGGGAGGCGGCGGGAGGTGCTGTCCACCACGTTCTTGAAGTTAGTGAAGATGCCCTGCGCGGTCTCCGGGCGCAGGTAGCCGTAAGAGTCCTCATCCGCGACCGGGCCGATGGTGGTCTTGAACATCATGTTGAAGGGGCGCGGCTCGGTCCAGTCGCCCACCTCGCCGGAGAAGGGGTCGCGCACGCCCGCGTCCTTCAGCGCCGCCGACGCCTGCGCGGGGTTCGCGTTCAGCGCGGCGACGAGCGCCGCGAAGTTCGCGGGGTCCGCGCCCATGAGTTCGGCCACCTTCGCCTGCACGCCTTCCTTCTGGTCCTTGACGAGGTGGTCGAGGCGGTAGCGGCGGCCATTTTTCTTGTTGTCCACCATCGGGTCGCTGAAGGTGGCCTCGTGGCCCGAGTGCCGCAGCACCATGCGGTGCATGATGATGCTGGCGTCCAGACCTTCCATGTCGTCGCGCTCGTAGACGTTGGTGCGCCACCACGCGGCCTTGATGTTGTTCTTGAGTTCCACGCCGAGGGGACCGTAGTCGTAGAACCCTTGCAGGCCGCCGTAAATCTCACTGCCCTGAAAAATAAAGCCGCGGCGTTTGCACAGGCTGACAAGTTCTTCCATCGAGGTTGCGGGCATACCGTCTCTCCTTTGAGCCGTCAAGGAACGTCCCCAGACGCGGCCCTTTGCGGCTCGTCTGGGGACGCAGACAGTGCTACGCGGTTCCACCCCAGTTCCAGTGCCGGTGTCTCCGGCCCCTGGCACTTTTGTCGTGTTGCAGCTCCCCGCCGCCCTTCGCTGGCCGCCACCTGTCCAGCTCTCACCGTCCCGGACTCGCTCAGAGGTACGTGTCCCGCTACTCCTGCGGATCAACGCTGAGGGGAGTGTGGCGCAGGGAAGGGGAAGGGGTCAAGCGGGGGGGAGCGGCCCCTGGCCACTCACGCCTCAGCTCACGGATCAGTCGCGCCGCAGGTGGCGCAGCGCTACCGCCCAGCGCCGCAGCGGGCGAGCCAGCGGGGGCGTGCGGTCGGGCTGTAGGGTCAGGCCCGCCCGCCGGGCGACCTCCTCGATGACCTCCTCCAGCGTGAGGTGGTCAGTGTGGAGCCCGTCGGCGGGGTCGAGCTGGCTCAGCCCGTCCAGACAGCGGTCGACCTGCCCAGCGGCCCAGCTTCTGACCCCCTCTCCCCGCGAGCGCAGGCGTCGCAGCACAGTCGGCCGGGACGCGAGCAGCGCGACGTGGCAGACCCGGTGGCCGTCGGCCCGCAACCGCCCCACCGTCTCCTCGAAATACGCCGGGACCACCAGCGTCATGGGCACGATCACCACCCGGCGCGAATGGGTGAGCGTGCGGTTGAGCGGCTGGTACACGCCCTCACGCCACAGCGGCAGGTCCTGAAAATCGCCGCGCAGTTCGTGGGGGGTCATGTGCCGGATGGCGAAGCCCAGATACTCGGGATCACAGACGAAGCTGCCGGGCAGGCGGCGGTGCAGCGCGTAGGCCGTGTGCGTCTTGCCTATCCCGAAGGGACCGTTGACCCACAGCAGCAGGGGTCCCGCGCTCAGTTCACGTCCCCCCGGCCCCCACCCTTGCCCTTCTCCTCGGCGCGGCGGCGCAGCTCGGAGGCGAGGTCGGAGAAGTCCTGCGGGCTGGGCAGCACGCGGCGGCTCTGCGCCTTGGCCTCCTGAATGACCTTGACCTGTTCCTCGCGGGTGGCGGGCAGCCCGGCCCGCTTGCGCTCGAAGTACTGCTGCGCCACCCGCCCCAGCCCGAAGGTCCAGCCGTAGACGGCGGGCGCGGTGATGATCCCGCCGATCACCGGCAGCGCGATCTTGGCGACCCCGCGCATGACCTGCCGCGCCACGACCCCGTAGGCGACCGTGGCGCCGAGTTCCTGCGCGATCTCCCGCGAGCGCTCGGGCGTGATCTCGAAGCCGTAGATCTTGCCGATGTGCAGCACCATCTTGGCCTGCAGGGGCGTGATCAGCAGGATGTCGGCAAAGGGCACCGGCTCGACCGCAATCGCCCCCGAGAGCAGCGCCGCGCTCTTGATGACCTCCTCGACGTTCTCCTCCTGGGAGAGGTCGGGGTCCACGTCAAAATTGAAGTTGTCCAGCACCTGCCGCACGAGGGGGAACATGGGGAAAGTGTAGCGGTGCGGGCCATGAGCGCGGGGGCGGGGAGTCTTGAGCAACTTGAGCAGCGGTCAGGACCCGTCCCCCCCCTCCCGCGCCCTCACCGCCGCCAGCGCGGGCCGTCCTTGGTGTCCTCCACGGTCACGCCCACGCGGGCCAGGGTGCCGCGCAACTCGTCGGCCTCGGCGTACTGCTTTTGCAGGCGGTAATTCTGCCGGGCCTTGAGAACCAGTTCCATCAGCGCGTCCACGACGGGCGCGTCGTCCTGCCCCTCCGGGGCGCTCCCGGCAAACAGCCCCAGCACGTCGCCCCCGAGCGTGCGGTAGGCGTCGCGGGCGGCTTCCAGCGCTCCCCGGCCGACCTCGCCGCCGTTCAGGGCCGCGTTCACGTCGGTCGTCAGGCCGAAGAGGGCCGCCACCGCGCGGGGCGTGTTGAAGTCGTCGCGCATCGCGTTCTCGAACTCGTGGACATGCGCGGCGACTTTCTCCCGCAGCGCCGGGTCGTCGCGCTGGGGGGCCGAGGGCAGGCGGCGCTCGACCTCGTGCAGCGCCTCGGTCAGGCGGCGGTAGCCGCTGCGGGCGCTTCCGAAGGCCTCTTCCGAGAACTCGGTGACCGAGCGGTAGTGGCTGCCCACCAGCAGGAAGCGCACCACCATCGGGTCGTGGTGCGAGAGCAGGTCGCGGATGGTCGTGAAGTTGCCCTTGCTCTTGGACATCTTCTCGCCGCCGATGGTGAGCATGTTGTTGTGCATCCAGTAGCGGGCAAAGGCGTGCCCGGCGGCCTCCGCCTGCGCGATCTCGGCCTCGTGGTGCGGGAATTGCAGGTCGAGCCCCCCGCCGTGGATGTCGAAGCCCTCGCCCAGGTACTTGAGGCTCATCGCGCTGCATTCGATGTGCCAGCCGGGGAACCCCACGCCCCAGGGCGACTCCCAGCGCATCAGGTGCGACGGCTCGGCCCGCTTCCACAGGGCGAAGTCGCGGGGGTCGCGCTTCTCCTCGCGCACCGCCTCGCGGGTGCCTTCCTCCTGTTCGTCGAGCTTGCGGCCCGAGAGCTTGCCGTAGTCGGGCCACGAGCGCACGTCAAAGTAGACGCTGCCGCCCGACTCGTAGGCGTGGCCCTTCTCGATCAGTTCCTCGATCAGCGCGATCTGCTCGGGGATATGCCCGGTCGCGCGGGGGTTGATGCTGGGCTTGAGGACATTCAGGGCGTCCATGTCGCGCACGAAGGACCAGAAGTACTTGTCGGCCACCTCCATCGGTTCGAGTTGCTCCAGCCGGGCGCGGGCCTGGAGCTTGTCCTCGCCCTCGTCGGCGTCGTTCTGAAGGTGGCCCACGTCGGTCACGTTGGTCACGTAGCGCACCCCGTACCCGAAATGCATCAGCGTGCGCCGGATCACGTCGAAGGCGACCTCCTTCTTGGCGTGCCCCAGGTGCGCGTCCGAGTACACGGTCGGCCCGCACAGGTACATGCCCACCCGCCCCGGCGTGGTCGGCACGAAACGGACCTTCTGGCGCTGGAGGGTGTCGTAGAGGTGAATGTTGGGGTCGGGGATGCGGGCCGGGGGGCTGGGGGGCTGCGTCATGGGGGCTCCTCGGGGAAAGGAAAAAGCCGCGCCGATTCCACACAGGGAAGGGGCGCGGCGGCGAAACGTGTCGCTCAGGCCGCGGGGGGGAGGCAACACGGGGTCATGGGGCCACTGTAGCAGAAGCCGCCGCGCGGGCAGGACGTTGGGGTAACCTTCGGCTCCCGTGTGGGGGCCCTCGGCCGCTCCGTATCATGGCGGGTGTGATCTCGCCCCCCAAGCCGCCGACCGCTTTCGAGTACGCCTGGCGCAGCCCCTGGATTCGCCTGCTCGTGTTCGGGCTGGCCTTTTATGTCCTCTACCGGCTGCTGGGCGAGGTCAGCACGGTGGTCTGGAACGTGCTGATCGCCTTCCTGATCGCCTACCTTGCCAACCCGCTGCTCAACTGGCTGGAACGGGGGCGGGTGGGGCGCGGACTGGGCGTGTTCTTCGTGCTGCTGCTGTTCGTGGCGCTGTTTGCGCTCGCGGGAGCCCTGCTGGTGACCGTCTCGGCGCAGCTTATCGACCTGCTCGCGCGGCTGCCGGACCAGATCGGGCAACTCGGGGTCGTGATCGACCGCCTCTTCGGGTGGCTGGGGGACCGGGGCATCGGGAACCTCGCGGACGCCCGCGAGCGCATCACCGCAGCGGTGCAGACCTACGTGGAGAACATCGGCCAGAACCTGATTCCCATCCTGCAAAACGCCCTGAACTCCACCGGCACCGTCTTCCGGCAGATCGTCTCGATCGGCGGGGTGCTGGGGCAGATCGTCATCATCCTGCTGCTGAGCATCTACCTGATGCTGGATTACAGCCGGGTCAACGCCTCGCTGCTGCGGGCCTTTCCGCGCCCCTGGCAGCCGCGCGTGCTGGAAATCAGCCACCTGCTGGGCACGGCGGTGGGCGGCTACGTGCGCGGGCAGCTGGTGATCGCGCTGTTTATCGGCGTGTTCGTCTTTGTGGGCCTTACCCTGCTGGGCATTCCCAGTGCCGCCGCCATCGGCTTTCTGGCCGGGGCGTTCAACATCGTGCCCTACCTCGGCCCGGTGATCGGCGCGACCCCCGCGCTGCTGCTCGCGCTGCCGCTGGGCGGCTGGAGCATGCTGGGCGTGGTGGTGGTTTTTGTGCTTGCCAACCAGATCGAGAGCAACTTCCTGAGCCCCTACGTCCTGGGCCGCACCACCGACCTGCACCCGGTCACCGTGCTGGTCGCCATTCTGGTGGGGGCCTCGCTGCTGGGCTTCGTGGGGGCGCTGCTCGCCGTGCCCGTCGTCGCGCTGGGCAAGCTGCTGCTGGACAAGTACTACTACCCCAGCCGGGTGTACACCGAAGGGCCGTAGAGGGCGTGTGGCCCGTGGCCGGTGGCTGGGAGAGGAAGGTGGGAGGCGCCCGGAACGCCTCCCACCTTCCTCTTTGCTCCACATTTTCTCCACAAGCAGCGTGCCACGCGTTACAGGCCGCCCTCCAGCAACTCCACCTGCCGCCCGTCGGGGTCCAGCACGAAGGCCATGTCGCGCCCGCCGGGGCTGGACTGAAGGTCGCGGCTGACCGTCACCCCGGCGGCGCGGAGTTCGGGGAGCAGGGCGCGGAGGCCGGGGACGTGCAGGGCGATGTGCTCGGCCCAGTGCGGGTGCGGCGCGGGACTCTCGCCCGGAAGCTGGAAGAACTGGAGGCGGCCCTCGCCCAGGCGCACCACGCTCCGGCGAAAGCCCTCGGCGGTGGTCAGGTCTTTCTCGACCACGCCGCCCAGCCGCGTGTAAAAGGCGAGGACCGCCGCGAGGTCCCGCGTCACGAAGGAGACGTGCTTGAGCATCGGGACAGAGGCTAGCGCGTACCCTGGCCCCATGACCCCGCCCCCCTGGACCCTGACCGGACGCGGAGTGATCACCCTCTCGGCCTCCGGCGTGCTGATGCTGGTGCGTTACGCGGCCTGCCCGGTCGGTCCCTACGACGAGCTGCTGTGGGCGGAACGGACCCGTACCCCCGCCGGGTGGCGACCCCAGGTCCGGGCCATCGTGGTGAGCACCGAGCAGAGCGTGGTGTGGGGGCGGCGCAACTGGGGGATGCCCAAGCACCTCGCCCACTTCGCCTGGACCGGAAACGGGCGAGTGGGCGAGGTCCGGGTCACGGGCGACGACGGCGCGGAGGTCGCCCGCCTGGAGTACGAGGTCGGCACCTGGCGTGTCCCCGTCAACACGGCGCTGCTGCCCCCGCCCCTGCGGACGCTCGCGCAGCCGGGCCTGGACGGGGCGGGGGGCTGGCTGCTGACCACGTTGGAGGCCAGCGGGCGCCTCACTCCCGCGCGGCTGGCGGTGGGGCATCTGCGGGGGCTGTCGCCCGCCCCGCCGCGCACTCGCCCAGTGCTGACCCTGGGCGTGCCGGACTTCCGCCTGGTCTTCCCGGTGCCCGGGGGGGTCGACAACGGGCAGGCATGAAAAAACCGCCACTTCGGGCGGTGAATGAACAGAGGATAGCGCGGTATGCAGGATTCGTCAATGGCAACCGGGGGCCAGCTCAGGGCATCACCTGGAGAAACCAGTGCAGGTGCCCGCACTGAGCGCAGGCGAAGTAATCAGCCGTCCCGTTCAGCCAGTCCAGCCCCAGGAAGGTCAGGCCCTGGGTGTTGAGCTGCGCCTCGCCCGCGTGAAAGGCCGTGTGGCCGCAGTGGGCGCAGGTCAGGTCCTTGCCCGCGCGGTGGACGGGTTGAGGTTCGGGGGCGGGGGAGTTGAAGAAGCCCATGCCGCTTTTACGGGGCGGCCGGGGCGGGCGTTCCGGCGCGTGGCGTGGGCAGCAACGGGTGCCCGTCGCGCCGGAGCTGGCCGCTGGAATGGCTGCGGCAGGTACGCTCACCGAATGACCAACCCCTCAGTCCCCCCCGCTGCGCTGTCGCCAGCAGTCCTGGAATTCATGAACGAGGCCCGCCGTGCGCTCGGCCCGCTGCCCGAGCCCGCTGACGCCTTTGCCTTCGGGGATTCGCCGCGTATGGCCGACGAACTGCTGGCCCTGGTGTTGGCGGGAGTCAAGACGGCGACCTGCAGCTGGCCCGCCGAACGAAGCTGCGAGGAAGGCGATCTGAGCGTGGTTTTGGATGATCGCGGCGTGCCTGCCGCCCTGATCCGCACGGCGGAACGGCGTGAGCGGCCCTTTCTGGAGGTGGATGCCGCCTTCGCGCACGACGAGGGCGAGGGGGACCGCACACTCGCTTGGTGGCGGGACGCCCACCGCCGCTTCTTCGGCAGGCTGACGGACCTACCTCGCCCGTTCAGCGATGACGAAACCGTGCTGTGCGAGCGTTTCGAGCTGGTCTACGGCCGCGCCTGACCGCCCGTTCGGGGTGCATTGTCCCCCCGGCGCGGTGGGATAGTGCGGGACGTGGACTATCGCAAACTGCTGGGCACCGATCTCACCGTCAGCGCGGTGGGCTTCGGCGTGTGGACCGTGGGCACGACGTGGTGGGGCGTCAAGGACGAGGAGATGGCCGTCCGGCTGCTGCGCCGCGCCTACGACCTCGGGGTCACCTTTTTCGACAACGCGGACACCTACGCCTCGGGCTGTGCCGAGGAGATTCAGCGCCGGGCGCTGCAGGGCGTGCGTGAGAAGATCATCATCGGCACCAAATTCGGCTATGACATCTACACCCACCCCGAGCGCCCGGGGCAGCAGGAGCGCCCGCACGACTGGACGCCCACGTATCTCCGCAAGGCGCTGGAAGGCTCCCTGAAGCGGCTGGGCACCGACTACATCGACTACTACCAGCTGCACAACTGCCGCCTTGACGCCATCCGGAACGATGACCTGTGGGCCGAGCTGGAGAGGCTCAAGGCCGAGGGATTGATCCGCGCCTACGGCACCGCGCTGGGCCCGGCGCTCAATGAGCGGCAGATCGAGGAGGGCACCGCCTCCATCCGGGAGCGCCGCGCCCCCACCCAGATCATCTACAACCTGCTCGAGCAGGTGCTGGGCGAACAGATTCTGCCCGTGGCCGAGCAGGAGGGGGTCGGCGTGATGGCCCGCGTGCCGCACGCTTCCGGGCTGCTGGAAGGCTACATGACTCTGGAGACCGAGTTCGAGCCCGGCGACCACCGCAACTGGCGCATGACCACCAACGCCCGCCGCAAGGCCTGGATGGAAGACGGGCTGAAGAAGGTGGAGCAATTGAACGCCGAATTTGTCGAGGGCCGGGGCCGCACGGTCGGCCAGCTCGCCCTCCAGTTCGCGCTGCGCTCGCCCGCGATGGCGAGCATTCTCCCCAACATCTACGACGAGAAGGGGCTGGAGGAATACGTGCAGACCTTTGATGCCGCGCCCCTGACGGACGCCGAGTACAACCGGATTCAGACCCTCTACCGCGAGAACTTCGGCCTGGAAACCGACCTGCGCGGTCAGGCGGTGGCGCAGTGAGCGGCCCAGTGAGCGGCCCAGTGGGGGGTGAAGGGCAGAAGTCGGCGCAGACGGGGGAGACGCCCCCCGCCGCCACGGGAGGCCGTCCCGGTGGCGCTCCCGGTGGCCGCCCGAAGATGATGGTGGACCTCGACCCCAGCGGGCAGGTCACGCAGCGCGAGCCCGACCGCGCCCAGCGGCAGTTCCTGAACTACGCCTTTTTCAAGCTCGATCCCAGCTTCCGCCGCCTGCCGCAGGCCGAGCGCGAGGAGCTGAAGGCCGAGTTCCTGGCCGCCGCCGGGGGCTGGGTCACGGACGCTCCGGCCGAGGCGGGACACATCCAGCGCAGCTACTCGCTGGTCGGTGTGCGCGGGGACGTGGATTTCATGCTGTGGCGCATTGCCTTCGACGTGCGGGACTTTCAGGACGCGCAGGCCCGGCTCAACCGCACCCGCCTGATGGGCTACCTCACGCAGCCCTACCACTTCGTCTCCATGAACAAGCGCAGCCAGTACGTCAACCGCGTCGAGGGCAGCGGGCACGGGCTGGAGATTCTGCCGGGGCAGGGCAAGTTCCTGTTCATCTACCCCTTCGTCAAGACGCGGGCGTGGTACGACCTCACGCCGATGGCGCGCCAGGGCATGATGGACGAGCACATCTACGCGTCGGGTCCCTTCAAGGGCGTGCGGATCAACACCAGCTACTCCTACGGCATCGACGATCAGGAGTTCGTGGTGTCCTTTGACTCCGACCACCCGCAGGAGTTCGTGGACCTCGTCCACCGCCTGCGCTACACCGAGGCGAGCATGTACACCTTGCAGGACACGCCGATGTTCACCTGCGTGAAAAAGGACCTCGGCGGCGTGCTGAACGACCTGGGCTGAGGTCCGGGAGTCGGGGGCAGGGGGCGCGAGTGTACGGCCCTCTGCCTCAGCGTTTGTGGGAGAGGACTGCCCCCACCCCGTACCCCACCACGGGCGGCAGCGCACACAGCAGGATGGAGACCTCCAGCGGCACCCCTTCCAGCAGCCCCGTTCCGAACCCGAACAGCCCCAGCGTCACCGCCAACCCCAGGCACAGGCCCCAGAAGGCGGCGAGGCGGGGTCGCACATTGCCGTCGCGGGCGGCACGGTTTCGCAGGATCAGCAGGGCGATCAGGGCAGGGGAGAGGACGACGGCGAGCTGCCCGGCGGAGGTCACGAGCACGGCCACCAGCAACCCCAGCCAGTCCCCCGCGCCCTCCCGCGCCACCACCCGCACGAACGGCTGCACCGATACCGCCAGTGACACCAGTGCCGGGGCGAGCAGCGGCCACAGCCAGGGCCGCAGCGGGGGGCGGGGCCGGGCGTCTTCCAGGGCGGCGGGGGATGAAGGGGTGCCGCGTCGCCCCTCCAGCAGCAGGCCCAGCCCCGCGCCGACGAGGAAAGCCGGGCCGAGCGGAAACAGCCAGCCCAGGACCACGTACATGGCGAGACCAATATTCGCGTCCCGGTTGACCTCCGGGTGCAGCAGGGTGACGCTGGCCCACACCGACGCGAGCGCCGCCCCGACCCCTCCCCCGGCCGCCGCTGCCGGGTGCCGCCGCCCCAGCCACAGCGCCAGGGCCGCCAGCACGCCGACCGGGGCGAGAAGAAAGGGCGTCCAGCTCGCCAGGCTCCACCACTGCGGCCCCTCCAGCGAGACGGCCCGGAGCAGCCCCAGCACGACCCCCAGCCCCGCGAGGCCCAGCATCAGCAAGACCAGCCCGAGTCCGCCGAACGCTGGCGGCTGGCCGCTGGAAGCTGGCTGCTTCATTCCAGGCTCGCCAGCCCGTGCCGCAGCGCGTACAGGGCGGCCTGGGTGCGGCTCTCCAGCCCCAGCTTGCTCAGCAGGCGGCTGACATGGGTCTTGACGGTCGCCTCGGTGACGTTCTGATCGGCGGCGATGTCGCGGTTGGAGTACCCCCGCGCGATCAGTTGCAGCACGATCACCTCCTTGGGGGTCAGGCTCTCGCGCATCTCGGGCGAGCGGAAGTCGCGCACCAGACGGCGGGCCGCTTCCGGGTGCAGCCGCACCTCGCCCCGCGCGGCGGCGTGGATGGCCTCGGCCAGCGTGTCGGAGGAGGCGTCCTTGAGCATGTAGCCCATCGCTCCGGCGTCGATCGCGCCGTTCACCTTGTGTTCCTCCAGGGTGCTCGTCAGGGCGATGACCTCGGTGTCGGGCAGGCTGCGGCGGATGGCGCGGGTGGCCTGAATGCCGTCCATCACGGGCATCATCAGGTCCATCACGACCACGTCGGGGCGCAGGCGCCCGGCTTCCGCGAGGGCCTCCTCGCCGTTGGCGGCCTCGCCCACGACTTCCAGGGACGGGTCCAGGCCCAGAAACAGCCGCAGGCCCTGCCGGACGACGGCGTGGTCGTCCACCAGCAGGACGCGGACGGGATGGGGGTCGGTCATGGCGTGTCTCCTTCGGGGTCGGGGAGTCGGCGGGCGAGGCGCAGGCGGGGCGCCTCCACCCGGATATCGAGGCCAGGCGTGGTGAGGGCGGCGGGGTCGGTGGCGATCACGTCCCCCTGCCGCAACAGGTCGCCCGGCGGGTCCAGCAGGCGGCCTCCCACCAGCCGCACGCGGGCGGAGGTGTCGGGGGGGAGGCTGAGGCGCACCTCCCCGGAAGTCGTTTGCAGCGTCAGCGTCCCCGCCGCCCCGTCCGGCAGCCGCAGGGCGAGGTCACCGGAGCCGGAGGCCACGCGGCCCGCCTCCCCGCGCGGCAGTTCGCCCGTCACGTCGCCGCCCGCAGTGGTGACGGTCACCCGCCGCGCCCACGCTTCCCCCAGCCGCAGGGTGACCGCGCCGCTGCCGCTCGTGACAGTCAGGGACGGTGCCCGCCACGCGGCGGGAGCGCGGAGGGTCACGGTCCCGCTCGCCGTGCCCAGCGTGAGGGGGCCGCTCTCCAGCGCGGGCAGGGTCGCCACCAGGGAGCCGGAGCGGGTGCGGGCGGTCAGCTCGCGCACCCGCAGCGCGTGCAGGTCCAGCCGCAGGTCGCCGCTCGCGGTCCCGGCCCCCAGGCTGAGGGGCACCCCGCGCGAGAGCTGCACGTCCAGGCGGTGCTGCACGGCGGGGGTGTTGAGGTTGACCCGGTCATCACTCAGCGGGGCCACGTCCAGCCGCACCTCGGCCCGCAGGGTGGCCCCCTCGCGCGAGGTCTGCACCCGCAGCGGATTGCGCTCGCGGTGGGTGG
>NZ_JASNGB010000210.1 GCF_030271215.1 Deinococcus rhizophilus
GGCCATCGGCGCGGCCCTGGGGGTTCTCGCGGCCTACCTGGGCGAGATTCGCGGCACGGCCCCGCTGCTGCTCGCGCTGGTGCTGGGGGGCGGGCTGGCGGGCGCTTTCGCCCCGGCGCGTCGGTGGCTGCGGGTGGGGTCGGGGGTGCTGGCCGCCGTCCTCGCCCTGGGCCTGCTGACCCCGGTGCTGCGTGCCCCCCTCGCCGGGCTGGTGCTCTCGCAACCGCCCGTCCGTGCCGACGCGGTCGTGGTGCTGGGGGCGGGCCTGCAGTGCGGGACGGCCACGCTGGACCCCCACAGCCTCGCCCGGCTGGTGCGCGGGCTGGAGCTGTGGCGGGCGGGGTACGCGCCCCGGCTCACCGTCTCCGAGCCGTCCGGCCTGCTCGGTCCGGCGAGCTGCCCGCGCCTGAGCGACCTCCAGCGCGCCCACATCCGCGCCCTGTACCCGCAGGGCGGCCCGGAGATCGTCACCCTGCGCCGCGTGACCACCACCCGCGACGAGGCCGCCCGCGTCCGCGACCTCGCCCGCGAGCGGGGGTGGCGGCGGGTCCTGGTGGTGACCTCGCCCAGCCACTCGCGCCGGGCCGCCCGGCTGGTGGCCTCGGGTGGGGTGGAGGCCGTCAGCGTGCCCGCCGGGGAGACGCGCTTCGACATGACGCTGCCGCTGCCGTCCGACCGGCTCGCGGCCCTGCGNCTCGCCCGCGAGCGGGGGTGGCGGCGGGTCCTGGTGGTGACCTCGCCCAGCCACTCGCGCCGGGCCGCCCGGCTGGTGGCCTCGGGTGGGGTGGAGGCCGTCAGCGTGCCCGCCGGGGAGACGCGCTTCGACATGACGCTGCCGCTGCCGTCCGACCGGCTCGCGGCCCTGCGAACCCTGCTGTACGAGGGGCTCTCGCGGGTCAAGGCGGGGGTAGGGGGGACGCCGGAGCGGTGAGGGGGGCGTGGCGAGGCAGGGGAAGAGGGTTGTTCCAGCGCTGCGCCCTCTCATCCACAGTCAGCCTGTGGGAGCCAGGCTCAATCATGCTGAAGTTTGCGGCCATCCAAGCCTGGGTCACCCTCGCTCTGCTGGGTCCGGGGGTGGCGTCTGCCCAGTCATATTCCGCCCCTGGTGCAGGCGTTCCTGCACCTATCAGGGCGCAGAACAGCAACCCGTTTCCAGAGGTGGAGGCGCGGCTGCACGAGCAGTTTCCGGAGTACATCGGGTTCGAGGTATACGGCGGCACGCTCTACCTGGCGGTAAACTCTGCTGACCCCGCCATTCGCCTGCGCATTTTGCGGGCTGTTCAGGCGGGTCACGCTGACTTTCTCCGAGTCCTGCGGGCGCAGCCGGGCCAGGTCCGCTTCCTCCAGGGCAGCGCGAAGGAGTATCTGGCCGCCGCGAACAAAGCTCTGGGGAAGGTGCGGGGCGTAACCTTCGCTGCGCCGCAAGCCAGAATCGAGCGTTTGGTCGTCGGTTTGCAGCATCATTCTCAGAGGGACGAGGCGGAGGCAGTATTTCGTGCGGCGGGTGTGCCTCTCGGTGCAGTGCTCATCGTTACTTCGTCCGCCGCTCGGTCTCTGCCTACCGGTCCAGCTTTGAATGCGCCTCTGGAGGCGAAGCTCCAAGTTTCAGCGACCATCCGACAAGGTCAGACGCTGCCGATCACGTTAACGGTGCGGAATACCAGTCAGAGCGTGGTGACGTTTGAACACGGGGCCTGCGACTTCCACATCGAGATTCGGAGGGTGATGACGGGAGAGATCGTTCTGCCGGTGCCGACTATGGAGACTTGCATCACCATCGGTTACGCGGCGTCCTTTCAGCCAGGGCAGACCAAGGAGTTGGCTTCGTACCAGTGGAAGGTGGAGACGATGGACTGGAAGACGCTTCCTCCGGGCGAGTACGAGGTGTGCGCGAGCTTTGGCCCTGTTCTTGGAGTCGTCCCCCATCCGCCTCTGCCTTACCTTCTGCCCGCCCCCGTCCGGTTCAAGGTTCTGGGTTCCTAGCGGTGGGGTGGAGAAGCCCGGGTCCCCATGTGAGTGTCCAGCCCAGCCCCTCCACGAACCACCCACCACAAACCCTCCTCCGCCTGTCCCCTACACTGCCCCCCGATGACCGCTCTTTCCCCCACCATCACTGTCGTCGGCGCGGGCCTCGCGGGTTCGGAGGCGGCACTCGCGGCGGCCCGCCTCGGGGTGCGGGTGCGCCTCCATGAAATGCGCCCGGTCAAGATGACCCCCGCGCACCGCACCGGCAACTTCGCCGAACTCGTCTGCTCCACGTCGCTGGGCGGCGAGGGCGAGATGCAGGCCAAGGGGCTCTTGCAGGCCGAACTGCGCTCGGTGGGCGGGGCCATCGTGGGCGCCGCCGACGCGAGCCGCGTTCCGGCAGGCAACGCCCTCGCCGTGGACCGCGACGAGTTCAGCGCCCGCGTGACCCGGGCCGTGCGCGAACACCCCCTGATCGAGGTCGTGCCCGGCGAGGTCGAGGCCGTCCCGGAGGGCATCGCCGTGATCGCCACCGGACCGCTGACCTCCGACGCGCTCGCCGCCGACCTGATGCGCCTGACCGGCAGCGAGCGCCTGAGCTTCTACGACGCTGCCGCGCCCGTGATCGCCTTCGAGAGCATCAACCTGGACGTGGCCTGGCGGGCCGGGCGCTACGAGCAGAGCGCCGACTACCTCAACTGCCCCTTCACCAGGGAGGAGTACCTGCGCTTCTTTGAGGCGCTGGAGCAGGCCCGCGCCCACACCCCCCACGACTGGGAGAAGCTGGAGTTCTTCGAGGGCTGCATGCCCATCGAGGAGATCGCCCGCCGGGGGGTGGACACGCCGCGCTTCGGGCCGATGTCGCCCAAGGGCCTCGACGACCCCCGCACCGGGCGCTGGCCCTACGCGGTCGCGCAACTGCGACAGGAGGACGCGGGGGGCCGGATGTGGTCGCTCGTCGGCTTCCAGACCGGCCTGAAGTGGGGGGACCAGAAGGCGGTCGTGCAGCTGATCCCCGGCCTGGAAAACGCCGAGATCGTCCGCTACGGGGTGATGCACCGGAACACCTACCTCAACGCGCCCGAGGTGCTGGACTCGACCCTGGCGCTGCGGGCCGACGGGCAGAAGTTCGTCGCGGGCGTGCTCGCGGGCACCGAGGGCTACCTCGAATCCGCCGCGACCGGGTGGCTGGCGGGCACCAACGCCGCGCGGCTCGCGCTGGGCCTCGCGCCGCTGACCCCGCCCGCCGAGTCCATGCTGGGCGGCCTGACGCGCTACCTCGCCTCGGCCAATCCCAGGGGGTTCCAGCCCATGAACGTGAACTGGGCGCTGGTGCCGGAACTCCCCGCCCCCGAGCCGGGGCCAAACGGCAAGGTCCGCAAGCTGGGCAAGCGCGAGAAGCGTCCGCCGATGTTCCGCCGGGGCCTCGCCGCCTTCATGGCCTGGGCCGGGGAGGAAGCGGGCCTGAGTGTGACGCCGCCCGCCGTGCCCCAGCCCGAGGAAGACGCGCTGCCCGTTCTGCGCTGAGCGGTCGGCATTCACTCCTCCGTCTCACCGGCTGCCCTATGGTAGGAGCGTGACGGAGCGCGGGGGACACCAGGGTGGCGGCGGCGAACGAATCTTGATCTACGGGCTGGGCCGCAGTGGGCGCGGCGTGGCCCGCTTTCTGGGGCGCGAGGGGCTGCGGGCCGAGTGGCACGACGCCCGGCCGGGGGCCGAGGACGAGGCCCTGATGCGCGAGCTGGGTTATGCGCGGGGCGACGTGGCGGGCACCTACGACACGGTGGTCGCCGCGCCGGGCGTGCCCATCGACCATCCCGACCTCCTCGCGCTCGCATCGCGTGGGGCGGAGGTCATCGGGGAAGTGGTGCTGGCGGCCCGTCGCCGCCCGTCGCTGCCGCTGGTGGGCGTGACGGGCACGGCGGGCAAGGGCGGCACGACCGTCCTGATCGCGCACCTCTTGCGCGGCCAGGGGCTGAACGCCCGTGAGGGCGGCAACATCGAACCGCCCCTCCTCGACGTGGTGGACCAGGCCGGGGTCGCGGTGGTCGAGCTGTCGAGCTTTCAGCTGGAGCGGGTGCCCGGCCTGCGCCTGCCTGTATCGGTGGTCACCAACTTGGGGGTAGACCACCTCGACCGTCACCGCACGGTGGAGGCGTACCACGCGGCCAAGCGCAACATCACGGCGGGGCAGACGGGGGAGGACGTGCTCGTCGTCCCGGCGGGGCTGGACGTGCCGACGCGGGCGCAGGTGCGGCCCTTTACGCCTGAGCGCCTGACCCTCGCGGACGGGCGGGAGGTGCTGCCCGTGTCCGGGTTGCCCGAGGGGTTACATCCGGCCAATGCCGCCGCTGCCCTGCTCGCCGCCGAGGCGCTGCTGGAACGGTTGGGCCGTGTGCCCGACGTCTCCGCGCTGGCCGAGTCGCTGCGAACCGCCCAGCCCGTCGCCGGACGCTTCGAGACGGTGGCCCGGGTCGGCCATGTCCGCTTCGTGGACGACTCCATCGCCACCCGGACGCTGGCGGTGCAGGCGGCGCTGGAACGCTCGGTGCCGCCCGTCGCGTGGCTTGTCGGCGGGCGCGACAAGGGGGCTGACCTCGCGCCGCTGCGGGAGGCCGCGCAGGGGAGAGTGACGCGCGTGATCGCCTTCGGGGAGGACGGCGAGGCGCTCGCCCGTGGGCTGGGCCTTCCCTTCGACACCGTGCGCGGCGAGACGGGCGAGGC
>NZ_JASNGB010000211.1 GCF_030271215.1 Deinococcus rhizophilus
CGGGCGAGGATGTTGCGGCCTGCCTTGGTCTTCATGCGGGCGCGGGCGGCGGGGTCAGGCGGCTCTCGATGGCGCGGGCGTGGGCCTCCAGGCCCTCGGCGCGGGCGAGCACGGCGGCGGCGGGACCGATGCGGCGCAGCGTCTCCTCGCGCACGCCCACCACCGAGATGATCGTCTGGAAGTCGCGCACGTTGACCGGGCTCATGAAACGGGCGGTGCCCCCGGTCGGCATCACGTGGCTGGGTCCGGCCACGTAGTCTCCCAGCGCCTCCATGCTCGCCTCGCCTACAAAAACCCCCCCGGCGCGGCGCACCCCGTCCAGCAGCCTTCCTGGGTCACGGGTGAGCAGGCAGAGGTGCTCGGGCGCGTACAGGCTGGACAGGTCCAGCGCTTCCGCGAGATCGGCGGCGAGGACGATCTTCATCCGGCTCAGCACGCTGTCGCGCGCCCAGCTGCGGTTCGGCTCGGGCAGGGCTTCGAGCTGGGCGTCGAGCTGGGTCTGCACCTCGATCAGCAGCTCCCGGCTGGTGGACACCAGGACGGGTTCGGCCCCCAGATGCTCGGCCTGCGCGAGCAGATCGGCGGCCACGAAGCGGGGGGAAGCGCTGTCGTCGGCCACCACCAGCGTCTCGGTCGGCCCCGGCAGGCTCTCGATGCCCACCGCGCCGAAGACCATCCGCTTGGCGATCACCACGAACAGGTTCCCCGGCCCCGCGATCTTGTCCACGCCGGGCACGCTGGCGGTGCCGTAGGCGAGCGCCCCGATCGCCTGCGCCCCGCCCACCCGGAAGACCCGCGTGATGCCCAGTTCGCGGGCGGCCACCAGAATCGCGGGGTGAACGGTGCCGTCACGGCTGGGCGGCGTCGTCACCACGATCTCGGGCACGCCCGCCACCTGCGCGGGCACCGCCGTGTGAATCAGGGTGGAGACCAGCGGCGCGAGGCCGCCGGGCACGTACACGCCCACCCGCGAGAGCGGGCGCACGAGTTGCCCCAGCGTGCCCTCCGGTCCCTCCTGCATGAAGCCGTGCGCGGGCTGCTCTTCGTAGAAGGCCCGCACCCGCCGGATGGCGAGCCGGACGGCCTCGTGCAGTTCGGGTTCGATCTGCGCGGCTTCCAGCTCGCCCCCGGAGACCTCCAGCGCCTCGGGGCGGTGGCCGTCCAGCCGCCCGGTCCAGTCGCGCAGGGCGTCGTCGCCGCGCGCACGGACGTCGGCCAGGATGCGCGAGACGACCTCCTCGGGGGTCAGTGGTTCGCCAAAGGTCTGTTCGATGCGGGCCAGGACGCTCTGCGGCACCGGGATCTTGGCGAAGGTTCGGGTCAGGGCCGCGCGGGCGACGTCGCCTTGAAGGACTTGCATGGGGAGACTCCTGGGTGGGGGTGGGAAGAGGAGAGGAACTCGGACCGGCGTCATCTTGCCCAGGACGGACGGCCCACTTCCCAGGGCTGCCTAACCCGCCCGCCGCCGTCGGCGTTCAGGCTGCGGCTTTCTCGGCGGCTCGGTGACCGCGTCCAGCGGCCCGAAGTCGGTGGGCTGAATCAGGCGCAGCAACCGGTGGGGGGGCGCGGCCTCCACGAACACGTAAGCGCCGCCGGGCCGCAGCAGGTAAGCGCGGGCCGGGGTCTCGCCCACCGCCGTGTCGGGCAGCCGCTGCACGAGGACGTGTCCCCCCGCCATCTGCACGGTGGCCCGCTCCGCGCCCTCCAGCCCGCGCAGCCACACCAGCAGCGAGACGGGATCGTGGTGCTCGGTGGTCAGCGGCGCGGTGGCCTCGTCGCGGCCCTGCCTCAGCGTGACCAGCCCCGAGCGGCGGTCGAAGGTCGTCTCGAAGCTCGCGCGGCCTTTGCCGTCGCCCTCGGCGTAGTGCAGGCTGGTGAGCAGGCGGGGATGCATCCGGCTCTGCTGCACCCGCCGCAGCTCGGGCAGCACCCCGCCGAAGTCGGTCTGCACCCGCGCGACCAGCGCCCCGCGCTCCGGGTGCAGCGTCCATTCCTGCGATCCCGCGAAGCGCCCGCCCAGCAGCAGTGTGAGGCTGAACCCCTCCGGGCCGGGGCGAAAGGCCGGGACCGCCTCCTGCGGGGTCAGTCCTTCAGCCGCGTCCNTCCATTCCTGCGATCCCGCGAAGCGCCCGCCCAGCAGCAGTGTGAGGCTGAACCCCTCCGGGCCGGGGCGAAAGGCCGGGACCGCCTCCTGCGGGGTCAGTCCTTCAGCCGCGTCCAGAAGCTCTCACCCGGCCCATTCCTGTCGGCCCCCAGCGCCTGGGCCACGGTCGCCCCCACGTCCGCGAAGGTGGCCCGCTCGCCCAGGTCCACCGCCCCCGTCAGGCCGGGGTGCCAGCCCAGCAGCAGCCCGTGCTCGCGGGTGTGGTCGGTGCCGTGCCAGGTGGGGTCGTTGCCGTGGTCGGACACGAGGATCAGCGCCCCATCCTCCGGCACGGCGGCCAGCAGCTCCGGCAGCGCCGAGTCGAACTCGGCGAGCGCCGCGCTGTACCCGGCGGGGTCGCGGCGGTGCCCGAACTTCGCGTCGAAGTCCACGAGGTTGGTGAAGATCAGCCCGTCGCCGCCCTGCCGCATCCGCGCGAGCGTCTTGCGGATGCCGTCCGCGTTGCTGTCGGTGTGAATCTCCTGGGTGAAGCCCTGGTGCGCGTAGATGTCGGGAATCTTGCCGATGCCCACCACATCACGCCCGGCGTCCTTCAGCGCGTCCAGCACGGTGCGCGGGGGCACCAGCGAGTAGTCCTTGCGGTGCTCGTTCGCCCGCTCGAAGGGATGCTCTCCCCGGAAGGGCCGGGCGATCACCCGCGCGACGGCAAATTCGCCCTGCAGAATCTCGCGGGCCGCCTCGCACCACGCGTACAGCGTCTCCAGCGGCACCACGTCCTCGTGCGCGGCGATCTGGAACACGCTGTCGGCGCTGGTGTACACGATGGGAAAGCCCGTTCGCAGGTGCTCCTCCCCGTAGTCCCGGATCACGTCGGTGCCGCTGTAGGGCCGGTTGCACAGGTGCCCGCGTCCGGTCGCCGCGTCAAAGCGGTCCATCACGGCAGGCGGAAAGCCCTCGGGAAACACCTGAAAGGCGTGCTGGAGCTGCACGCCCATGAATTCCCAGTGGCCGGTCGAGGTGTCCTTGCCGGGGCTGACCTCGCGCATCCGGCCGTGGGCGCCCGTCACCTCGCCCGCCGGAAGGGTCTGCGGGGAGGTCTGCACGGTGGGAATGCGCGATAGGCCCAGCCGCGCGAGGTGGGGGAGGTGAACCGGTGCGGCCGTGAGCGTGTGGTTGAGGGTGTGGGCACCCACGTCCCCGAAGGCGGCGGCGTCAGGCAACTCGCCCACGCCGACAGAATCCAGAACGATGAGGGTCAGCAGCATGGGGGTAGTGTACGGCGGCGCCGTCCGCCTCAGCCCGGGCGCATGGCGAGACATTCCGACCGGATTGGCTCAATCCCCATCTCTCCGGTGCCTCCGCACTCTTCGTCGCCCCCCTCACCCCCGCCCCCGTGACCCCCGTGCTACGCTCGCAGGCGTGACCGCGCCCGCCTCCCTTTCCGTCCCGCACGGCGTCCAGATCGACTTTCAGCGGCCCGAGCTGCGGGCCGAGGGCCTGCGCAAGAGCTACGGGCGGCGGGCGGTGGTGCGCGGGGCCGACTTCACGGTGCGGCCCGGCGAGATCGTGGCGCTGTTCGGGCCCAACGGGGCGGGCAAGACGACCTCCTTTTACATGCTGGTGGGCTTTATCCGGCCGGGCGGGGGCCGCATCACCTTGGGAGACCGCGACGTGACCCGGCTGCCCATGCACGAGCGGGCGCGGCTGGGGCTGGGGTATCTGCCGCAGGAACCCAGCGCCTTTCGCAAACTGACCGCGCGGGACAACCTCCTCGCCATCCTGGAATACCAGGGCCTGCCCCGCGCCGAACAGGAAGCCCGCGCCGACGCGCTGCTGGCCGAGTTCGGGCTGACCGCGCTGGCCGGGAACTATGCCTACCAGCTGTCGGGCGGCGAGCGGCGGCGGCTGGAACTCGCCCGGGCGCTCACCACCGATCCCGACTACCTGCTGCTCGACGAGCCCTTTACCGGCGTGGACCCCAAGAGCATCCGCGAGATTCAGCGCCTGATCCGCGAACTGCGCGACCGCCGGGGCATCGGGGTCTTTATCACCGACCACAACGTGCGCGAGACCATCGCGCTGACCGACCGCGTCTACCTGATGTTCGACGGGGAAGTGAAGTTCGAGGGCACCCCCCAGGAGTTCGGGGCCGACGAGGACGCCCGGCGCCACTACCTCGGCGACGACTTCGAGCTGTAGGCAGAGGGGGCTGAAGGCGCGTGCTGTGGCTGTTCCTGCCCTTCGTGGTGCTGCTCGCGGGCGTGGTCGCGTATTCCGCCGACACCATTGCCCGCAAGGTGGGGCGCAAGCACCTGCGCCTCTTCGGGCTGCGGCCCAAGAGCACGGCGCTGCTGGTGGCGGTGCTGTCGGGCATGGGCATCAGCGCGGCGAGCCTGGGGGCTTTCTTGCTGCTCAACCGCTCCGCCGTGAACACCATCGCGCAGGCCGACCAGCTCCGGCCCCAGATCAACGCCCTGCGCGAGGAGGTCGAGGGTGTGCAGGCCGAGCTCGGGGCCGCCCAGCGCGAGCGCGACGAGGCGCGGCGGGCAGCCGAGGCCCTCCAGC
>NZ_JASNGB010000212.1 GCF_030271215.1 Deinococcus rhizophilus
CCTATGACCCCGCCCATGTGGGCGGCCGGGGCAAGCCGCTGCCGGACCTGTACGCCCACGCCGCCGGGCGGCTGGGGGTCTCCCCCGCCCGCTGCCTCGTCGTGGAGGACAGCGTGACGGGCGTGCTGGCGGGCGTCGGTGCCGGGGCGACCGTGTGGGGCCTGCTGGCGGGCGGGCACATCCACCCCGACAGCGGGGCGGCGCTGCGCGAGGCCGGGGCGGTGCGCGTGCTGGCAGGGCACGGAGAGCTGCGGGCCGCGCTGGGGCTGACCGCCCTGGCGTGAGGACGGGGGCACGACGCCCTCCCTCTGATCTGCCCCTTGACTTCAAACTCTACATAAGTAGAAGATATTCCATGCCCCGATCCCCGAATGCCAGCCCGCCTACCCGCGCCGTCCTGCAGACGCTGCTGACGGCCCACCCCGCGCCCAGCTACGGTTACGACCTCAGCCGGGTGACGGGGCTGAAGAGTGGGACCCTCTACCCCATCCTCCAGCGGCTGCACGCGGGGGGGTATCTGGCGGCGGACTGGGAAACCTCGCCGCACCCCGGCAAACCGCCCCGGCACCTCTACACGCTGACAGCGGAGGGGCTGCGGCTGGCGCGGGAAGTGCCGGAACAGACCTCGATCAGGCTGAAAGGAGCAGTGATATGAGACCGGACGAGTGGCAGCAGGCGATGGAGAACGAGGCGGCGAGTGTGGAGGATGGGGGGTGGGCGCGGGAGACGCGCCGATTCATGCGTGTCCGCCGGGGCTACAGCCTTCTGGGGCAGGTCCTACCGCCGCTGATGAGCGCCGCGCTGCTGGCGGCCTGCTGGCACGGGCTGGTGGTGCTGGTCGCCCGCGCTTTGTGGCAGATGGACCGCAACCCGCTGGGCGTCTGGGGCATGGTCCACCCGATGCGGTTCGACCTGGCGTTTCTGGGGCTGCTGATCGGCGTGGGGCTGATGCTGGGGGCCTTGCGGGTGCGTCCGCTGCCAGGAGGCGCGTTGCTGGCCCTGATTCCCCTGTGGGCCTGGCTGATCGGCGCCGCTGTCCGCTACGACGGAGTCTGGAGAGGCCCCGACGGGCAGGTGATGGACGCCGCCGCACGGGATTTCGTGACCTATACCCTGACGGGTGGAAGCCTGACCTTCGCCGCCGGATGTGCCGTGTTCGGGATGCTGAGCATCTGGGTGGGCTCCCGGCTGAGTCGCCCCCGCGCATGACTCCCCACGATTGGCAGCAGGCCATGCACCGCGAGGCCGCAGCCTCCCCCGACCCCGCCTGGGCCGCCGGGACGCGCCGCGCCGCCCGCCGCCTGCGCTGGAACCGCCTCCTTCTGGGTCACCTTCTGCCGGGACAAACCGCGCTGGTCGCTGTCGCGCTGCTGCTGGCGTCGCCCACCGAGCCGGGGCCGTGGCTGGCGCTGGCGGGCGTGGCCCTGAGCCTGTGGGCGCTGCGGTTCGGGGACGTGGGGTGGGCCGGAGTGGGGCTGGCCTCCGCGTGGACCGCCCTCGCGTCGGGGACCNCCGGGACAAACCGCGCTGGTCGCTGTCGCGCTGCTGCTGGCGTCGCCCACCGAGCCGGGGCCGTGGCTGGCGCTGGCGGGCGTGGCCCTGAGCCTGTGGGCGCTGCGGTTCGGGGACGTGGGGTGGGCCGGAGTGGGGCTGGCCTCCGCGTGGACCGCCCTCGCGTCGGGGACCGGGGCGGAGCAGCTGTTCGGAATGTCCTTGCCCCCAGCGCTGCCCCTGCTGACGCTGGCCCTCCTCGGCGTGGGGTGGGCGGCCCTTCTCAGTCCGGAGCGCCGTAAGATGGCCCCATGACGGACGCGGCGCCGCAGGCCATGAACGAGGCCGAGTACCTCCGCACCGAGCGCGAGAGCCCCTACAAGCGCGAGTACGTGGGCGGCTTCGTGTATCCGCTGCACGCTCAGGCGGGGGCGAGCGGGGAGCATGTGCGGATCAGCCTCCGCATCGCGGCGGCGCTGCTGCCCGACGCTGACCGCCGGGGCTGCCGCCTCTACCAGTCGGACATGAAGCTCTACATCTCCGGCGATTCCAGCTACTTCTACCCGGACGTGATGCTGGTCTGCGGCGGGGAGCCACCCGACCGCTATTACGAAACGGCCCCCTGTCTGCTGGTGGAAGTCCTCTCCGGCAGCACGGCGCACAACGACCGTCGCCACAAATACGCGGCCTATACGGATATTCCCAGCCTCCAGACCTATCTGATCGTGTCGCAGGAGAGCCGCTACGTCGTGGAATACCAGCGCACGGACGGCGGCTGGCAGATGCGCGAGCATCGCGGCGAGGGCGAGGTGGGCGTACCCTGTCTGGGCCGAATCCTGACGCTGGACGAGATGTACCGGGGCGTGCTGTAAAGACCCCTCACCCCGCTGCTTTGCAGCGCCCCTCTGCAAGCAGCTCTGCGAGTCTCCCCAGGGAGAGGGGTCAGAAAAGTCCTCTCCCTGGGGGAGAGGGTTGGGTGAGGGGTGTTGTGCTCACACCATCGGCAGCTCGATCATGCCGCCTTCCTCCCCGCGTCCCTCCATGCGGGCGGTCACGGCGAGGCCGGTCGGCGTCTGGGCCAGTCCGCCTTCGGCCGTCTCGCGCAGTTCGGCGGGCATCAGGCGGCCCACCGAGGCCATCGCGCCGACCACCTCGTCGGGCGGGATGAAGGATTCGAGCTGCGCGAGGGCGAGTTGCGCCGCGCTGACCGCATGGACGGCGAAAAAGGCGTTGCGGCTCACGCAGGGCACCTCCACGTAGCCGCCCACCGGGTCGCACACCAGCCCGATGGTGTTCATCAGGGCCAGGGACGCGGCGTGAACGGCGGCGCGGGGGGTGCCTCCCAGCAGTTCCACGACGGCGGCGGCGGCCATCGCCGCGCTCGACCCGATCTCGGCCTGACAGCCGCCCGCCGCGCCCGAGATGAACATGCGCCTGCTGATCGCCTTGCCCACCCCGGCGGCCAGGATCATGGGGTCAATGAGCCGCTCGTCGGGGAGGCCGAGGTGGTCGGCCACGCCGAGCAGGGCCCCAGGAATGGTCCCCGCGCTGCCCGCCGTCGGCGCGGCGACGATGCGGCCCATGCGGGCGTTTTCCTCGTTGACGGCCATCGCGTAGGCCTGCACGCGTCTGAGCAGCGGCGCGTTCAGCACGTCGGGCGCGTCCCACAGGCCCTTGGCGTTCCAGCCCACCATCCCGGTGATGCTCCTCGCGTCCGAGGCCAGCCCGCGCTCGACCGAGGCCCGCATCTCCCCGATGCGGCGGCGCATCTCGGCGCGGATGTCAGCGGGGTCCAGGCCCGTCTCGGCGCAGTCCTGCGCGAGCACCCACGCGGAGGCGGGGGCCGGGGCATTCATCAGGTCGTGCAGGGTGGTCATGGGCGCTCCTCCGGGGGCAGGGAATGGGGGGGGGTCGGGAGGTCGGGAGGAGGCCGGGCCTCAGCCGTCCATCAGCTTGGGCAGCAACCGCACCCAGTCGGCGTCGGGCCAGCGGCCGAGAAAGGCCAGGGCCTCGGAGCTCAGCGGCGCGTCGAGTTCGATGGCGACCAGAGCCTGTCCGCCCCGCGCCGCGCGGGTGCAGGTCAGGGTGGCGATGTTGACCCCGTCGGCAGCGACCGTGGCCGCGATACGGGCGATCATGCCCACCGCGTCGGTGTAGCGCAGCAGCAGGGTGGGGGCCGCCCCGCTGAAGTTCACGCCAAGGCCCTGCACGTGGGTCACCAGAATGACGCCGCCGCCCGTCGAGCTGCCCTGCACGGTCACGCGCCCGGTGTCGCCCTGCACCTCAAGGTGTGCGGTGTTGGGGTGTACGTCCCCGAGGTCCACGTCGCGGAACTCCACGGTCAGCCCGGCGGCCTCGGCTTCCTCGAAGGCTCGGGGCAGGCGGGGGTCGTCGGGGGCGTATCCCAGCAGCCCCGCCACCAGCGCGAGGTGGGTACCGTGGCCCCGGCCCGTCTTGGCAAAGCTGGCGTGCAGGCCGATGCTCGCCCGGCGCGGAGCCTCGCCCAGCAGGTGATGGGCCACCAGCCCCAGGCGGCACGCACCCGCCGTGTGGCTGCTGCTCGGCCCGATCATCACGGGGCCGATCATGTCGAGAAGGGACATGGGGGAAGTATAGGCAACCCCCATGAGCGGCGTCCGGGGCGGGGGGACGGGTCAGAGGTCCGTGGGCAGGTCTGGCAGGCGCGGCCCAGGAGTGGCGTCAGCGATGGCGCAGGCTGTCCGAGACCCTGGAGGCTGGAAGGGACAAAAAAGCATCCGCCTGCACGCCTTGCCCGGACCCGCCGCCGCCACAGGCACCGTGCCCATGAACAGGTCGCCGCCCCAACCGGAGCGGCGACCCGTGCGGGGCAGCTTACGCTTGCTCCGCGTCCTCGCTGCCGTCCGTCATCTCCGAGAGGTTCTCGCGCAGTTCCTCCAGCTTCTCGGGGCCAGCCTCGCCCGAGAGGCCGTTGGCGTCCATGTTGCCGGTCGCGCCCTGCATGCCTTCCTCGACAATCTCGGTCTGGTTGGTCGCGTAGGTGTGGCCCTGGTCCTCAGTGGCATGGGGGCGGTCGTCGCGGTGGTCGGTCATGCCCCAGGGTGGGCCGG
>NZ_JASNGB010000213.1 GCF_030271215.1 Deinococcus rhizophilus
TCGCCCGCGACCGGGCCGCTGGCCTGGTCGGGGACCGCTGCTGCGGGAGAGGGAGCCGCCGCCGCGCTGCCCGCCTCGCCCACGGTGCCGAGCACTTCCTCGCTCAGGACGGTGTCGCCCTCCTGCTTGGCGATGCCCGTGAGCACGCCGTCTTGCTGGGCGGTGACCTCCAGCACGACCTTGTCGGTCTCGATCTCGGCCAGCACCTCGCCGCGCTTGACGGGGTCGCCGGGCTTCTTGTGCCAGGTCAGGAGCGTGCCCTCGCTCACCGACTCGGAAAATACGGGAACCTTGATGTCGGCCATAACGTGTTCCTTTATACCCCCCTGGGGCGTGGCCGATATGGACTCCGGTGGAATCGTTGACGAAGTGATGCGGTTTCTGTCCAATCCGCTACCGAACCGGGAGGGCACCAGCTCGGTAACTCCTTTCCCGGTTACCGTTGTGGTCCTTCTCGCTCTGCTTCGCAGCCCCGCAAGTCCGCTCGGGCTGAACAGGGTTTGTCACTGTTCAGCCGGAATCTGCATGACAAATGTTTGACAAAGGGGATTCCTGGCTGCTGGTCAACCTCCGCCAGGCCGTCAGGATCAGGCACTTACCCCGTGTCCCCGCCCCCTCCGTCCGGGGCCACCACCGTGTTGCGGCCCCGCTGTTTGCCCCGGTACAGCTGCTCGTCGGCAGCGGCCAACAGAAGATCAGGGCGCTGAGGCCCCTGCCAGAGCGTCACGCCGCAGGTCACGCTGAGCCCGGGATACCGGGGGGCAATGTCGGTCCTCATGCCCTGCACGATGCGCTCGGCCACGCCGCGGGCCCGCCGTCCCCCAGCGCCCGGCAGGATCACCATGAATTCGTCCCCACCCCCGCGCCCCCCTTTCGCCCCGTCCCCGGCGTCCCGGCGCAAGACCTCGGCAAACTCGGTCAGCGCCTGATCGCCCGCCTGATGACCCAGCCGGTCATTGACCGCCTTGAAGTGGTCGAGGTCCAGAAACAGCAGGGCACCCTGGTCGCCTGCCCGCTGAGCGCAGCGGCCCAGCCGGGCATCGAGCGCCTGACGGTTGAGCAGGCCAGTCAGTCCGTCGTGTTCGGCCTGCCACAGGGCCGCTTCTGCACGGCCCTGCGCCATGGAAATGGCGTGGCCGTGCTGCGTGAGGTAAATGATCAGGGCGACGATGAGACCCATCAGGATCAGGGCCAGGATGTCCACCGAGCCCGCTGCCAGCGCCGCCGACACGAACACCACGTAGGCCAGGNGGGCGACGATGAGACCCATCAGGATCAGGGCCAGGATGTCCACCGAGCCCGCTGCCAGCGCCGCCGACACGAACACCACGTAGGCCAGGACGCTGCCCAGGGTGGCGACCCTGGCAGGGAGGGCGGCATAGAGCAGCAGCACAAGCATCAGGACGTCGAAGACCAGCCAGATGGTCACACCGGCCTGCGAGTGCACCCCCTCGGAGATGTCGAGCAGGACCCAGGCGGTCATCAGGGCCACGCCGAGGGCCAGCACCACCCTGGGCCGGCGGCACAGCGCCAGCGCTCCCAGGCTCACCAGGGTGCCCACAGCGGCCAGAAGGACGTTTCCGGGGGCTCCACCCGACAGGTTGATGACCAGGGTGGCGGCGTGCGCGACCAGCGAGCCTCCCGCGAGGACCGCCGCCAGCATGACCCGGGCGCGTTCGGGGCGGCCAGCGAGCAGCGGCACGTCCATATGCACCGAGCCTAGGATGGGCCTCATCACATTTCAATCACATTTGCGCCGATCAAGGTTCCTGAGCTGCTGAGCTTGGTACCTGAACCCGTACGACCGGGTGACGGACCTGAGCCTTTGCAGAGGCAGCGCAAAGGGCCGGGGCACCTGGCTCCGGCCCCGGTTGCTGAGCGGCTCAGCCCTGCGCCTCGGCCTCCTGGGCAATCTCGATCTGCGCCTCGAAGTCCTCGCGGCTGACGCGCTCGCCCAAGGCGTCCGCGATCACGCGGGCCTGCTCCTGCGCGTGGACGCTGGCGTAGCCCGCCGCCGTGCTCGCCGCACGGGGGCGGCTGGCGTAGCTCAGGGTCTGGCCCGCCTGCAGCGCCCGCTCCAGATCGTCGCGGATCATCAGCCACGCGCCCTGGTTGTGGGGTTCTTCCTGCGCCCACACGACCGCTGCGCCGGGGTGACGGGCAAGTTCGGCGGCCAGCGCCTCGGCCGGGAAGGGGTAGAGCTGCTCCAGCCGCACCAGCGCGGTGCCCGCGTAGCCCTCCCGGTCGGCATCCCGCGCCTCGGAGAGTTCCCAGTGCAGCTTGCCGGAGGAGATGACCACCCGGCGGGCCTTCTCGGCGGCCGGGTCCCCGATCACCTCCTGAAAGCGGCCGCCGGTCAGTTCCGAGAGCGGGCTCATGGCGAGCTTGTTGCGCAGCAGGCTCTTGGGGGTCATCACGATCAGGGGCTTGCGGTAGGGCCGCAGCACCTGACGGCGCAGCAGGTGGAAGATCTGCGCGGCGCTGCTGGGCACCACGACCTGCATGTTCTTCTGGGCGCACAGTTGCAGGTAGCGCTCCAGCCGGGCGCTGGAGTGCTCCGGGCCCGCGCCCTCATAGCCGTGCGGCAGCAGCAGCGTCAGCCCGCTGAGGCGCTGCCACTTGCTCTCGCCCGCCGACAGGAACTGGTCGATCACCGCCTGCGCCCCGTTGGCGAAGTCCCCGAACTGCGCCTCCCAGGCCACGAGCGCCTTGGGTTCGGAGGTCGAGAAGCCGTACTCGAAGGCCATCACGGCTTCCTCGGAGAGGGTCGAGTCGATCACCTCCACCCGGCCCTGATCTGGGGCGAGGTGGGCCAGCCCCAGGTAGTCCCCCTCCAGCGGGTCCTGCGCGTTCTGGTCGTGCAGCACAGCGTGGCGGTGCACGAAGGTGCCG
This sequence comes from Deinococcus rhizophilus, assembly GCF_030271215.1. Lineage (GTDB taxonomy): Bacteria > Deinococcota > Deinococci > Deinococcales > Deinococcaceae > Deinococcus > Deinococcus rhizophilus. The sequence continues at coordinate 2,893 of NZ_JASNGB010000213.1, forward strand.
CGCCCCGAGTCCTGGCCGACGAGGCGCACCCCGTAGCCCTCCACCAGGAGCGAGGCGTAGGCCAGCATCTCGCCCATGCCCCAGTCCAGCGGCTGCTCGCCCCGGCTCATGGCGGCGCGGGCGTCGAGAACCCGCTTGACGCCCCGGTGCGGGGTGAAGCCCTCGGGCACCGCTGCGAGCTTGAGCCCCAGCTCGCGCAGGCGTTCCTCCGGCACGGCGGTCGCCGTCTCGTCGGTCCAGTGGGTGACCGCGTAGCTTTTCCAGTCGGCGGCGAGGCGGCTCTGTTCCTGGTTCTCCATCTCCTCGACCACCGCGTCGCCCGCGTCGAGCTGGTCGCGGTACTGCTCCACCAGTGCGTCGGCCTCACCCGCCCCCAGGACGCCCGCCCCTTCCAGCTGCTGCGCGTACAGGGCGCGGGTGCCGGGGTGCGCCTTGATCTCGCGGTACATGATGGGCTGGGTCATGGTGGGGTCGTCGGCCTCGTTGTGGCCGTGGCGCCGGAACGAGATCAGGTCGATAAAGACGTCCTTGCCGAAGGTCTGGCGGTACTCCAGCGCGAGGTCGCCCGCAAAGGCCACCGCCTCGGGGTCGTCGCCGTTGACGTGCAGCACGGGCGCGTTGGCGATCTTGGCGACGTCCGTGCAGTAGCGGCTGCTCCGGGTGTCGCGCGGATCACTGATCGTGAACCCGATCTGGTTGTTGATGACGATCCGCACCGCCCCGCCCGTCGTGAAGCCGCGCAGCCGCGACAGGTTGAGCGTCTCCATGACCACGCCCTGCCCGCTGACGGCGGCGTCGCCGTGAATCGTGACCGGCAGCACGGCCCGGCGCTCGGTGTCGCCCCGGCGGTCCTGCCGGGCGCGGACGCTGCCGTGCACGACCGGCGAGACGATCTCCAGGTGCGAGGGGTTGAACGCCAGCGCGAGGTGCATCGGCCCGCCGGGGGTCCGCACGTCGCTGGAGTGGCCCATGTGGTACTTCACGTCGCCCGCGATCTCGGGATCGTCGCTGAGGCGCTTCTTGCCCTCGAACTCGGCGAAGAGGTCCGAGGGCTTCTTGCCGAAGATGTTCACGAGGACATTCAGGCGGCCCCGGTGCGCCATCCCGATCACGGTTTCCTTGACCCCGTGCTGGCCGCCCTGCTGAATCAGGCGGTCGAGCAGCGGAATGAAGCTCTCGCTGCCCTCCAGCGAAAACCGCTTCTGGCCCACGTACTTGACGTGCAGGTAGCGTTCCAGGCCCTCGGCGGCGTTGAGCTTGGTCATCAGGCGGCGGCGGTCCTCGGCGCTGTACTGGCCCCGGCCGCGCCCCGGCTCGATGCGCTCCTGGAACCACTGCCGCTCGGTCGCGGGCAGGTAGTTGTATTCGAAGCCGATGGCCCCGCAGTAGGTCTCCTGCAGCTGCGCGATCACGTCCCGCAGGGGTCCCTGGAACACGCCGTCGTGGACAGGCTCGTTGAGGTCGGCTTCCGAGAGGCCGTAGTACCCGGGGGTCAGCTCGGGAACGACCGGCAGGCCGCGCATCTTCAGCGGGTTCATCCTCGCGCTGATGTGCCCGTAGACCCGGTAGGCGGTGATCAGCGCCCCGGCCGCCTGCTGCGCCCCGCTGACGCCCTGCGGCGCGGGCAGGGCGGCCCCGCC
>NZ_JASNGB010000214.1 GCF_030271215.1 Deinococcus rhizophilus
GCGCCCCTGGCCGCTCCCCCCGCCCCCGCCGCGCCCCCGGTCCCCTGGACGGTGGGCAACCGGGGCGGCAAGCTCACGCTGGGCGGGCAGGACGCTGGGGGTGAGGTGCTGTACGTGCCGCCCTCGCCGGGCAGCCTGGTGGAGATCGCGGGCAAGACCTACCGGGGCGGCGTGCTGCTGCGGGCGGTGAGCGGAGGGGTGCAGGGCATCAACGTGGTGGATGTGGAGGACTACCTGCGCGGGGTGGTCCCCGCCGAGATGCCCGCGAGCTGGCCCGCCGCCGCGCTTGCCGCGCAGGCCGTGATCGCCCGCACCTACGTCTCGGCCCGCATCAACCCGGCCCTGCCCTACGACACCTGCGCCACCGAGAGCTGTCAGGTCTACCGGGGCGTCCCGGCCGAGAAGGTCGGGACGGACACGGCGATCGGGGCCACCGCCGGGCAGGTGCTCGCGTACGGGGGCAAGCCCGCGCAGACGTACTTTTCCAGCGATTCGGGCGGGCACACGGCGTCCAGCGAGGAGGTCTGGGGGCGCGGCATTCCCTACCTCGTCGCGCAGCCGGACCCGCACTCGGCAGGCAGTCCCCGCGCCAGGTGGCGGGTCGAGGCGACCGCCGCGAAGGTGCAGGCCGCCGCCGAACGCTTCCGGCTGCGGGTGGGCACCGTGCGCTCGGTGGGGGTGGGGCTGACCTCCGCGTCGGGCCGGGTGCTGGAGGTCACGCTGACGGGCAGTGCGGGCACCGGGCGGCTGAGCGGGTTGCAGGCGGGCGACTTCGTGCGGGCGCTGGGAGCGCACAGCACCCGCGTGCGCCTGGGCGGGAGCGTGGGGCCGGGGCCGCTGGTGCTGGAGGGGGCCGGGGCCGGGCACGGGGTGGGCCTCTCGCAGTACGGGGCGCTGGGGATGGCCCGTGCGGGTGCCGACCACCGCCGCATCCTGAGCTTCTACTACCCCGGCACCACGCTGGAACTGCTGGCCGACGCGCCGGGGGAACGGGGCCGCCCGGTGTTCGCGGCGGCGGGGGTGAGCCATGCCGAGTAAGACCATCGGCCGCCTGTTCGGTCACACGGTCCGGCGCACCCTGAAACGCGGTCCCCTCCTCGCCGGGGCGCTCGCCGCGCTGCTCGCGGTGGGCGAGGCAGCGGCCCGCACCGTCCGCATCGTGCAGGCGCAGTCGCTGGAACTGCGGCGCATCGACGATCAGGAGATCGTGATTATCAGCGGCGGGCCGGACGGTGGGCTGGTCGAGCTGCGGGTGGACGACGACGTGGTGCGGGCGGCCCGGGTGGAGTACAACCGCACCCGCCGCACGCTGACGCTGGTGGGCACGGCGTCCTACCGCACCGCCCGCGACGGGCAGGACCTGCGCGGCGAGAACCTCGTGGTGGACCTGGGCTCCGAGGAACTGACCGGCGAGGACGTCCTGATCAGCGACGGGGACATCGAGATTCGCGGGCAGCAGGTCGAGCGCATTCCGGGGCAACTGCGGGCCACCGGGGGCTACTTCACCCCCTGTGCGAAGTGCGGGCGCACGCCCAACGACTACGCCTTTCGCGCCGAGCGCCTGATCGTGTATCCCGGCGACCGCCTGATCGCCTACCGCGCCCAGTTCCTGATCGTGGACGTGCCGGTGCTGTACCTCCCGGTCGTGGTGCTGCCGCTCAACGAGCCCGAGCGCCAGCCGCGCGTCGCGGTGGGGACCGGGGACCCCGACGGGCTGACCGTGCTGGCCGACCTGCCCTTCTCCATCGGGACGAACACGCTGGGCACCACCCTGATCCGCTACTACGAGAACCGCGAACCCGCCATCGGGCTGGGCGTGGACCTGCGCTCCTCCTCGCCGCTGCCCTACGTGGACCGGGTGAACCTCTACGCGCTGGCGAACCCCAAGCCCTTCGCGGCGGACGGGACCCGGCAACCCGGCTACGACGTGGACCTCGACTTCTCGGTGCGGGGACGGGTGCCGCTCTCGCTGGCGGTGCGCGACCTCGACTACAGCCTGAATGTGCGCCGCCGCGACATCGGGCGTTCGCAAACGGACCCGGAGCGCGGCGTGACCAGCGTGGATTTCCGCGCCAGCGTGGAGTACCCGCTGTTCTCGGCGGGGCTCACCTACCTCGACCGTTTCGGGCCGGAGCCGAGGACGGCGCTGTTCACGCCGCTGCGCGAGCCCGAACTCGTGATCGACCCCAAGCCGTACTCGCGCGGCACCTTCACGGTGGACACCCGCCTGACCGCCGGGCGCTACACCGCCGCGAGCAATCCGCTCTCGCGCTCGGCGACCGCGCAGGGGGTCAACATCACGACCACCCGGCTGGAGGAGCAGCACGCGGTCACCTACAGCGCCAAACCCTGGCAGGATGCCGACTTCTCGGTGTCCAACACCTTCACCGGGCGCTACTACGGCACCGGGGCGCGGACGGTGAACCTCGACATTTCCGGGCGGCTCACCCAGCGCTTCAACGTCACCAACACCCTGACCGCCCGCGCGAGCTACATCCGGGTGGAGGGGACCAGCCCCTTCGCCTTCGACGCGCTGCCGGGTCAGCGCCTCAGCGCCCCCATCGGGCTGGACCTGTACACCGTCCCGGTCAAGGACACGACCTTCACGGTGGGCTACAGCCGCGACCTCTTCCTGTCGGAAGACCAGCAGCCTGCCACCAGCTTCGGGGTGACGGTCAACCGCCGCCCGGTCAACCTGAACTTCGGACTGCGGCACAACTTCTCGACCGGGGAGCTGGAAAGCACCTCCTTCAACCTCACCCTCAGCGACCCCACCGCCGATCAGGTCACGGTCGTGCCTGCCCGCCCCGCGCAGCCCGCGACCGGGACGACGGCCGCCGTGCCCGCCCGCCCGGAGACGGTGACGCGCAGCAGCCTCTGGCCCGCGCCCAACCTGACCCTCACCGCGACCGGGGGCTACAACCGGGCGACCGGGTATCAGCCCTTCACCGTGAAGGCGACCGTGACCGGGGACATCCGCAGCAACTACTTCAGCGTGGCGGTGTCCCACGACATCGAGACGCCCCGCCTGCGCTCGCTGAGCGCCGAGTTCGCCGGGGCGACGCGCACGGACACGGTGATCAACCCGGTGTCCTTCTCCGGCAGTGAGACGTGGAACCTCCTGGACAACCGCTTTTCCGGGCGCTACAGCGCGACGTGGCGCGGCGAGTACACGGCGTCGCACACCCACGAGCTGCAGGTGCAGGCCCCCGGCGACGAGCGGGCCAACGGCACGGCCTTGTTCAGCGTGGGCACGGCCCCCGGGCGGGCGACGAACTGGCAGCTGACCTACGGCGGCCCCTTCGACGTGGAGCGCTGGGGCTACACCCGGCCCACCCTGACCGGGAGCGTGCGGGCCACCCGGCCGGGGCAGTCGCTGGCGCTGTCGGCCACCGTGAACACGCCGGGGCTGGAGCAGAAGCGCACCGAGGTCGCGCGGGCCGACCTGAACGCCGACTGGCAGTTCGGCAGCCGCTTCGCCCTGTCGGGCCGGGCCGCCTACAGCCGCACCCGCACGGGCACCTTCCCGGACGACATCGCCACCGACACGCTGATCCTGGACCCGGTGCGCGTCGGGATCGCCATCGGGGACGGGCCGCGCCCCGGGGCCTACGTGACGGCGGCGCTGCGCCAGAGCTTCACCTGGCGGGACGGCGAGCGCGTGAATCCCGCTCCCCTCGCGCCCGTGATCGGGCTGACCATCGACCGCTGCTGCTGGGCCCTGCAGGCCGAGATCGACATGAGCCTGCGCCGCTACCGGCTGGGGATCAGCCTGCCGGGGAGCTCCAGCTACCCCCTGTTCGACTACGGGGTGGGCGGGCTGAACATTCCGCTGCTGCCGGGGACGCTCAATCCGGGCAACCGGTGAGCCTTCCCTCTCCTGCTCCTGCTCCTGACCCCACCGGAGGTTTCGCCATGAAACGCCTTGCCCTGCTGCCCCTGACCGCCCTGCTGCTTTCTGCCTGCACGGGGACGGTGGAGACGCTTCCGGCCCTGCGTCTCGCCGTGCTGACGGACGGGGGCGCGACCCTGCGGACGGTCTCGACGGGCGGGGGAGACGGCACGCGGGTCACGCCCGCCCCGGTGCTCGGCCCCAGCGTGGCGGTCGCGGGAGGCGTGGCGGTGGACACCCTGCCCGGCGGTGGGGCGCGGCTGCTGCTGACCCGGCGGGAGGGGCTGGAGAGCCGCGACGCGAACCTGGGAGACGTGCGGTCCTTCGCGGCCCCCTTCGACGCGCCGGGCTTCGTGCCGCCCTGCTTCGTGACGACGGCGCTCAGCGCGGCGCGGGACCGGATTCTGAGCCTCAGCCAGTGCGACACGGGCGGCGTGCTCAACGGCACCCAGCAGCTCGCCCTCTACCGCACCGACGGGACGCTGGTGTGGCGGGCGGCGCTGGGCGGGGCCGCCGTGGTGACGGGGGGCGACGTGCCGCCAGTGCGGGTGGCGGTGGTGCGCCGCGCCGACGGGGTGGACGTGGCCGTGGTGGCCCGGCC
>NZ_JASNGB010000215.1 GCF_030271215.1 Deinococcus rhizophilus
CGGGCCGCGACCGGGCCGACCTCGACGCGGGGCTCGCCCTGCTGCGGGAGGCGGCCTCGCTGCACGGCGGCACCCCCGTCGGCGAGGCCCGCACTCCCGAGGCCCAGTCCGAGCTATGGGCGCCCGCCACGGCGTGTACGACGCGCTGCGGGCGGCCTGGCCCGGTCACGCGACCCGCATCGGGGACGTGTGCGTGCCCCTCTCGGCGCTGGCGGGAACGGTGGCACTGGCTCAGGAAGTACTGGACGAACAGGGCCTGACCGCGCCCCTGGTCGGCCACATCGGGGACGGCAACCTCCACCTCCTTCTGCACGCGCTCCCGGACGACGCGGACGCCTGGACCCGGATCGACCACGTGCTGCACGCCCTCGCCGCGCACGCGATTGCCGTGGGCGGCACCTGCACGGGCGAGCACGGGGTGGGGCTGCGAAAACGGGCCTACCTGCGGGCCGAACACGGGGAGGTGCTGGACGTGATGCGGGACCTCAAGGCTATGCTGGACCCCCTGAACCTGCTCAATCCCGGCAAGGTGATCGGTGATCCGGACACCCCGCTCACCTGGAATCCCGACTGGAGGCCCGATGTTCCAACCTGACCGTGAGGCGATGCCCCTCCCCGACCTCCGCGCCCTGCAACTCGCCCGCCTGCAGGCCACCGCCGCCCGGATGGCCGAGCGCGTGCCTGCCCACCGCGCCCGGTTTGAGGCGGCCGGGGTCACCCCGGACGACCTGCGGACCCTGGAGGACCTCGCCCGCTTTCCGCTGACCCGCAAGAGCGACCTGCGCGACCACTACCCCCTGGGCCTGAGCGCGGTGCCCCGGCACGAGCTGCGGCGCCTGCACGCCAGCAGCGGCACGACGGGCAAGCCGACGGTGGTCGCCTACGACGAGAACGACCTCGCCGTGTTCGCGGAGGTCGTGGCCCGCTCGCTGCACGCGGCGGGGGCGCGGCCCGGCATGACCTTTCACAATGCCTACGGCTACGGCCTGTTCACCGGGGGGCTGGGGCTGCACGGCGGCGCCGAGCGGCTGGGCCTGTGCACCGTGCCCGTCTCGGGGGGCGGCACCGAGCGGCAGGTCAGCCTGATTCTCGACCTCGAACCCGAGGTGATCGCCTGCACCCCGAGCTACGCCCTGGTGCTCGCCGACGAGTTCGCCCGCCGGGGGATGGGACCGGAGGACAATTCGCTGCGCTACGCCGTGCTGGGCGCCGAACCCTGGACGGAAAAGACCCGCCGCGAGGTCGAGGCCCGGCTGGGCGTCACGGCCACCAACATCTACGGCCTGTCGGAGATCATCGGCCCCGGCGTCTCCAACGAGGACGCGGCCGAGCAGCGCGGCAGCTATCTCTGGGAGGACCACTTCTACCCCGAGATCGTGGACCCCGAGACCGGCGCGGTGCTGCCCGACGGCGAGTGGGGCGTACTGGTCCTGTCGTCGATCAGCCGCACCGCCCTGCCCATGCTGCGCTACTGGACCGGGGACATCACCCGCCTGCTGCCCGACGCGACCGAACCCAACGCCACCGGGCGCACGATGCGCCGCATGGAGCCCATCCGGGGCCGCGCCGACGACCTGATCATTCTGCGCGGGGTCAACGTGTACCCCACCCAGCTGGAGGCCGTGCTCGTCGGCATGGGGCAGGTCAGCCCGCACTACCACGTGGTCCTGACCCGCGCGGGCACCCGCGACGACCTGCTGCTGCGCGTGGAGACGGGCGAGGAAACCGCCGCTCTGCGGGGCGAGATCGAGCGGCTGGTCAAGGTGCAGGTGGGCGTGAGCGTGCGCTGCGAGCTGTGCGTGCCCGGCTCCCTGCCCCGCAGCGAGGGCGGCAAGCTGCGGCGGGTGACCGACCTGCGCGGGGAGACGTAGCCCGCCAGCCACCGCAAGGGCCCCTCCGACACTGGGAGGGGCCCTGCACCTGCGCCGCTGGGGTTAGCGCACCTCGTACCACTGGGCCGTGAGGGGCGTCAGGCTGCCGCTGACCGCTCCCGCCTTGAGGGAGAGGCTCTTGGCCCGGCCCGCGAAGAGGGGAGTCAGGGTGGTGGCCCCGCCCGGCACCGTGATCTTGACGCTCTGGCGCTGGGTCTCGCTGAGGCTCAGCACCTGCAGGTAGCGGCGGCCCCCGTGAGTCCACAGGGTCGCGCGGGCTTCCCCGAGATTGCCGCTCAGCGCGAGCGTCTGGCGCTGACCGTTCAGCAGGACAGGCGCGAGCAGCTTGGTCTCGGCGGCGAGCTTCCTCAGCTCCGTGCGCAGCCCCGTGTAGGTTGCCAGGTCGTTGGTATTGTCGAGGTAGGTGTAGTACAGGATGCCCTTGACGCCCGCCCCGATGGCCTGATTGGTCATCGAATTCAGTTCGGCAGGAGTGGGGTAACGTCCGCCCGGCCAGCGGAAGCTCTGCAGGTTGGCGATGGGCAGGGTGCCCGCGCGGGCCGACTCGGCCACCAGCCGCTGCATCACCGGGTACACCACCGCGAGCGAGTCGCCGTAGCCCGCCGGTCCCACCGGGTAGGACTGGTTGCCCACCGCGTCGGCCCGCCCGAAGAACTCAGAGTGGCTGTTGGCAAAAGAGATCGCCATGCTGGTGTAGGTCAGGTGGTGGGGGTCCAGGGCCTTGGTCTTCAGGTGCCGACGCTCCAGTTCCTCAGGGCTGATCAACGCGTTGCAGTCGTCGGCGATCATCCAGCCCAGCGTGGCGGGGTGGGTCTTGAAGGTGTTGATCGAGACGTCCCCGAAGTCCTCCACGAACAGCTTCATGCCCCGTCCGTGTGCCGCGTCGAGCAGCTGTCCAAACTGCTGGAGGTCGGCTTCGGGGTCGAACATCGTCACGTTCATGGTGTTGAACCCCAGGTCGGCCACGGCGTGCATATCGCGCAGCCGCTTTTGCACCCGCACGCTCTTCTCGGCGGCCCACGACACGTGGTAAAAGCCCATCGGGAACATCGGCGCTCCGCCCACCAGCAGCGTCCCGTCGGGGCGCACACTCGCCGCGCCGACCGGAGCGGGGTTGAGGCTGAGGGCTTCGAGCGCGGCCGTGGCGTCGGCCGTCTCCTGCTCGGTGGCAGTCTCCCCGTCGACCGGTCCGGTCTGGGGAGCGGCGGTGTCCTGCGGGGTCGGGAGAGCCGGCACAGAAGGCTGGGGAGCCGAGCAGGCAGCGAGGAACAGGGTCAGGGCGCAGGCCAGGGGAGCAAGTTTTTGCATGGTTCTTCCTTCGGAGGCCCGGCTGACTTCGTGAAGAAGTCCCGTGGCTTTGCGTCCCCCCCTCACGGAGGGTTTGCCTTTGTCGAGAAGACGGAGGGATAGGTGGGTGGAAGGCTGGGGAACCGCTGGGGAGCCCCCCGGTGTTCTCAGCTCAAGAACAGGTTAAGACCTGCCTCTGACAAAATCGGCACAACGCGCTCCCGGCGCTGCGCAGAACTTCACATTGGCTTCATGGTGCGCGTGTGTTCAGCGGGCGCCGAAGCCGGTCAGGACGGTCAGGACGGTCTTCCAGACGATCAGCAGGTCCAGTTGCGCCGAGAGGTGTTTGACGTAATAGAAGTCGTACTGCAGCTTCTCGTGCAGCTGGTCCACGCTGTCGGTGTAGCCCTGGGTGACCTGCGCCCAGCCGGTGATGCCGGGGCGGACCCAGTGCCGGGTGGCGTACAGCGGGATGCTTTCCTCGAGGTCGGCCGCAAAGGCGAACTGCTCGGGCCGGGGACCGATGATGCTCATCTCGCCGCGCAGCACGTTGTAAAACTGCGGCAGCTCGTCCAGGCGGAACTTGCGCAGGAACGCTCCGCCGCGAATGATGCGGGCGTCTCCCTGCTGGGCAAAGGCCGCGCCGCGCCGCTCGGAGTCGCGGGTCATGGTGCGGAACTTGACCAGCCGGAAGGGCCGTCCCCCCAGCCCGATGCGTTCCTGCCAGAACAGCACCGGCCGCCCGCCCGCCGCCAGCACGACCAGGGCCACCAGTCCCATCAGCGGCAGCAGCACGGGCAACAGCAGCAGGGTCACGGCCACGTCCAGCACCCGCTTGACCGGCATGTAGCCCGACTGGAAACGCTCGGCGTCCAGCCAGTCGCGTTCCACGAGGTCGAGGGACACCCGCCCGGTCAGCACCTCGGCGAGCAGCTCGCGCGAGTACAGCGGCACCCCGGTCACGCGGGCGTGTTCCAGCAGCCGGGCGTGTTCGGCGGGCACCTGCTGGCGGTGGCCCACGACCAACCCGTCCAGACCCCGCAGCACGTCGGGTTCATGCGGGGCGACGGGCAGGTAGGTCAGGCGGGGATACCGGGGCGGCGGCGGAGCGTCCGGGGCACTCAGCAGCCCCAGCCGCAGCGGGGGCAGGCGCTCACGCCAGATCAGTTCCAGCCCCGCCAGCGCGAGCCACAGCGCAGCGGCCAGCAGCAGGGGTTCCAGCACGTCGGTCCAGCGCAGCGCCAGGACAAGCGCCCCCGCGACGGCCGCGCCCCACAGTGGCGGC
>NZ_JASNGB010000216.1 GCF_030271215.1 Deinococcus rhizophilus
ACCGGCCGCGAGGAGGCCCGCTTGCGGGCGCAGGCGCACCAGCTTCAGGCGCAGCTGTACGGCCTCTACGCCGAGGCCTACGCCGCCCCGCAGTACGACGCCGAGGTGCGCGAGGGACCGCTGCGGGTGCGGGGGCAGCGGCTGGGCGACTGGGCCGCGGGAAGGGGGGGCGGGATGTTCTGGGCCGCCCGCGACGAGACCTGCCCCCACCTCGCCTGGGACGGCGAGACGCTGCGCTTCTCGGCCCCGCCGCCCGCGTGGTACGGGGCGGCGCTGCTGGGAGGAGCGCTGCGGATTCTCTTCGAGCGCTGGAACGTGGGCCGGGCGCGGCTGGGGGACGGCGGGCCGCTGCTGCGGCGGCGGGAGTATTTCGAGCGGATGGGAACTGTGGGTGCAAAGGGGAGGGTGGACCGTGGGGTCTTCGGCAGAGACCTGAGCCTGGGCTGATCCGGACTGCCGTCCAATGTCTTTCCTTCCGGAACCCGCCCTGTCTCCTGCTCGCCTCCGCTCGGCCCCCCATCACTTCGTCAACGGTTCCATCGGAATCCGTAGGAGGCTCCGATTCCCGCCTTCTGCCCACTCCCCGCGCGTGGGTGCCCCACCCCGCTATACTCCCCGGCATGAGTGAAGACCTGATCAAGGGCCGCCTCGGCGGTGCGGACGGCTTCGGTGTCCGCTGCGCCATCGACGGCGACCGCATCTCGGGCCGCGCGGGCGGCGGGCTGTACGGCAAGGACATCGACCTCGAGATCACCGAGCGCGGCGTGCAGGGCACGGTCGGCAACGAGAGCGTGCGCATCGAACTCGAAGACGGCGAGCTGCGCGGCAACGTCGGCGGCCAGAAGCTGGTGCTGCGCGGCGTGGACCGGGTGACTGGTTTCCTCGGGGAACCCATCGTGGGCTGGAACATCGTCGCGCAGCAGCAGGGCGAGCGGCTCAGCGGGCAGCTCGGCAGCACGGTGCTGGGCCGCACCTTCGAACTCGACCTCGGCTCGGCCCCCGGCTGGGTGGGCACGCTGGTCGCGGTGGTGGCGCTGTACGCGCTGGAGCCCCGGGTGAGCGGGGCGGTCAGCCGCTAGAGCATTTGCCATAAGAATGCGGTGGGTTTCCGCATTCGTTGGCCGAGCGAAGCGAGCGAGTTGAAGAAGAGCATTGGGCAGAATGGAGGCACCTGGGGCGCCCTTCCCCGGGGGCCGTCATTCTGTCAAATGCTCTAAGCTTCCAGCCGCCAGCACCCAGCTTCCAGCAAAAACGCCCCGGCCTCAGCCTGGGGCGTCTGCTTTTCTGGCGGCGGACCGCTGGAAGCTGGCCGCTACCTCCCGAAGCGGTAGGTCACCCCGAACCGGAAGGTCGTGCTGTCCTCGTCGTNCCAGCACCCAGCTTCCAGCAAAAACGCCCCGGCCTCAGCCTGGGGCGTCTGCTTTTCTGGCGGCGGACCGCTGGAAGCTGGCCGCTACCTCCCGAAGCGGTAGGTCACCCCGAACCGGAAGGTCGTGCTGTCCTCGTCGTTGGCGACCCCCACGCTCACGCTGCTGCGCGGGCCGAAGTTGTACGCCGCGCTGATGGAGGGCCGCACCGCCTGAAGGCCCAGGCCCAGCGGCGTGCTGACCTGAAAGGACAGGCGGCCGTCGGGCGTGGTGTAGGTCGCGTCCAGCAGGCCCTCGCCCGTCAGGTCCACCTGATACTGCAGGTAAAGGTCGCGGGTGAGGTACGACCCCAGCGTGATCGTCGCCCCGAACTCGCCGCCGTCCGCCGCGAGGTTGGGCGTCAGCCGGAACACGTCCAGCCCCAGCGCCCGGGCCACGTTCCGCTCCAGCTCGCCCAGCACGAAGATGTTCAGCGCGGTCTGCAGGGCACTGGCCCCCAGCGACGCGAGGTTCTCCGGCAGCGCGTCGAGGTTGGGCACCCCGGTCGCCACCAGCGCGTACAGCTGCGCCTCGGTGTAGGGCGCGCGGGTCAGGGGGTCGGCGCAATTCCCGTTCGCGCCGGGGGCGCAGCCGAGGGTGGTCTGGAGGTTCAGGACGCTCTGGCCGCTGGGCTGCGGCTCGAACTGCCCGCGCACGTCGAGCACCACCGGCACCCGCTGCCGGGTGGTCACGGCGGCGACCGTTCCGGCGGCGTTCAGCGCGAAGGAGGGATACAGCCCGTCCCCGGCGAAGGTGACGCGGCCCTCGCGCAGCGTGAACTCGTTCTCGCGCAGGAAGAGGCTGCCGCGCTCGGCGACGATCTCGCCCGTCAGCCGGGGCCGCGCCCCCGTGCCCGACAGCACCAGCCCGCCGCCGAACTCGGCCCGCGCGAGCGCCTCGTCCACGCGGATGCCGCCGGGCGCGCGGATGGGGATGTCCTCGAAGACCAGCCGTTCCAGGAAGGGCCGGACCGGGGCGGGCACGTTCCCCCCCTCCTCCCCGGCGGGCGGCGGGAAGGTCGTGTACTCGGGCGGCAGCGGCGAGGGGAAATTGTCGGTGGGGCGGCCATCTGTGCCCGAGGTGCTCTGGCCGGGCGGCGGGATGGTCGCCACGGCGTCTGTGCGCCCCAGCACCAGCCGCGCGAAGGAGGCCGCGCCGCTCACCCGCACGACGCTGCCGTCGTCGAGGAGCCGCAGGTCGGCGTCGAGGCTGCTGTCCCGCGCCGAGATCACCGAGATGGGCAGCGTGTAGCCCTGCGCGGTCAGCGTGAGGTCGAGGCGGGGGGTCAGCGCCCCGGTCAGTTGCAGGGTTCCGGCCGGGCCAGCGGCGGTGGCGGGCGTGCGGCTGCTCGCCTCCACGGTCCAGCGGTCGCCCTCGGCCTGGGTGACAGTCACCACACTGTCCGGCAGCGCCCCCAGTGCCTGCGGCGCGAGCAGCCCCCGGAAGGTGGCGGCCGTTCCCGACAGGCGACCCAGGCTGAGCTGCCCGCGCACCTCCAGGGTGCCGTCGCTGCCCAGCACGCCGCCGGTCAGGACGCGCCCGCCCGCCGTGAAGGCGCCGGAGTCGGGCAGGTCGCCCTCCAGCGCCGGCACCTGCACGCTCAGGCCCGCCACGCTTCCGGCGAGGTTCTGGGCCCGCAGCAGCCCGCGCGGGCGGTCGTAGGTGCCCGCCGCCGACAGGGTGACGGTCCCCTTGAGGCTGGGGTCCAGCCCGGCCAGCCCCGGCAGGAGCCGCAGCACCGGGGTAAAGGTGGTGCCGCCAAAGCGGGCCTGCAGGTCCACCCGCTCGCGGGTATAACCGCCGCGCACGTCCCAGGTCCCGGCCCCGGCGAGCTGGATGTTGACATTCCGCAATTCCCGGTCGGCGTAGTCCAGCGTGCCCGTCCCGGTCAAGGTTTCCGTGACGGCCTGCGGTCCGGTCCCCGTGACGGCGGTCACCCGGATGCGCTCGGCGACGACGGTGGCGCTGCCCGCCAGCGGGTCGGCCAGCGGCACCCGGAAGCGGGCCACGCCCGTCACCACGCCCTCGCCGACCGGGGTGCCCGTCACCGCCGTGGTCAGCGCCCCCAGCGGCAGCGCCTGCAGGGTGGCCTGCCCGCTGAGGACGCCGCCCGTCAGCGAGGCCAGGAAGTCGCTCTCGCCCAGGAACCCGCGCAGGCGCCAGTCCCCGCCGATCAGGGTGCCCTCCACGCGGGCGCCGAGTTGCTTGGGGCCCAGGGTCAGGGCCGGGCTGGTCAGGACGACCGTGCCGCCGCCGTCGTTCAGGGTCGCCTCGCCGCTGACCCGGCCTGCCAGGCCGGGCGCCAGCGCGAGTTCGGCGAGTTCCACCTCGTCCAGCCGTGCCCGCAGGCGGTAGCCCTCCCCGGTGGGGCGGACCGTCCCCAGCGCCTCCAGCGCGGGCAGCACGTCGGCCAGCCCGCCCGTGCCCGTCACGCGGGCGGTGCCCACGGTGTTCACCGCGCTGAGGTCCGCCGTGAAGGTCTGTCCCCCCAGGGTCACCGTGCCGTTCAGCCGCACCTCCTCCCCGGCCTCTCCAGCCTCTCCAGCCGCGCTCAGGCCCGGCAGGTTCAGGGGGTAGCGGGCCGCCGCCAGCGTTCCGGTCAGGCCGCCCGTTCCGGCGGTCACGTCCGCCGTGAGGGTGCCGTCCCCCCGCCGCACGCTCCCGCTGAGGCGGCCGGTCCAGCCGCCCTCTCCCTGCGCCGCCGTCAGGTTCAGCGTCCCGGTGGGGAGCGCGGCGCTGGCGGTGAGGCTGGGGCGTCCGCCTGCCAGCGTCACCTCCCCAGTGAGGTCGCCCCCCAGGGTCAGGCCCAGGTAGGGCACCTCATAGGTGGTGGTCACGTCGGTCACCCGCAGGGCCACCCGGCCCTCGCCGCTCGCGGTGTTCGCCGTGCCGCTCGCGGTGAGGCGGCCCGTCACGCCCTCCAGGTTCAGCCGCCCCAGGTCCAGGCCCGGCAATTCGGCCCGCAGCACGTCGCCGGTCCAGGTGACCTGCCCGGTGCGCTCGCCGTCGGTCACGTCGAGGTCGGCCGAACGCAGGCTGGCCTCG
>NZ_JASNGB010000217.1 GCF_030271215.1 Deinococcus rhizophilus
CAACAGCGCCCCCGCCAGGGCCGCCGCCGCCCAGGTCCAGGTCCCCAGGCCCAGGGGTTCCCCGGCGGCGATGCGGTTGGGGCGTAGCTCCAGCCAGGGCAGCAGCAGGCTGAGCAGCAGCAGCGCGGCCCCCAGCCGGATCAGGCCCGCGGCCCCGCCGGGAGAGCGGGCGGCCGGGGTCACCTCAGCAGCTTCCGGCTCTTGAGGTAGCTCTCGGCCACGTCACGGGCGCTGCGGCCCTCGACCGCGATGCGGCCATTGAGAATCTGCAGGGTCTTGCCGTCCAGGGTGGCAAAGACGCGGCCCAGCAGCCCCTCGATCCTGGGATTGGCCTTGAGGGTCGCCGTGCGGATAATGGGCGCGGGCTGGTAGACGGGCTGCGCTCCCCTGGGGTCTTTCAGGACGACCAGTCCCAGGGCGCCCAGCGTGCCGTCGGTGCCGTAGGCCATCGCCGCGTTCACCCCGTTGGTGCCCCGCGCGGCGGCCGACTGGGTCTGCACCGGGGTCGCCCCGGCGAGGACCAGCTTCTGGTTCGCCTTCAGCTTGAAGCCGTAGGCCCGCTCGAAGGCGGGCATGGTGTCGGGACGGTTGAAGAACTCCGGCGACCCGGCCACCTTGAGGGTGCCGCCACGCTTCAGGTAGGCGGCGAGGTCCGCCAGGGTGGAGAGCTTGTGCTGCCGGGCCAGGGTCTGCGGCACCGCGAGCGCCCAGGTGTTGTTGGCGTTGGCGGGCCTCAGCCAGGTGATGCCGTTGGCCGCGTCCAGCCGCCTCGCCTGGGCGTAGATCTGCGCGGCGTTCTTGCTCACGGCCGGGCTGATCTTGGCCGCCGGAAAGAGGTAGACGGCGTTGCCGGTGTACTCGGGGTAGATGTCGATCTCCCCGGCCAGGATGGCCTTGCGGTTGACGCTGGTGTCGCCCAGCGTGGTCCGGTCCACGACCTCCAGCCCGGCGTTTTGCAGGGTCAGCAGGATCATCTGCCCCAGCAGTTGCGCTTCCGGGTCGAGCTTGGAGCCCACCACGATGGGTCTGGCGAGGGCGCTTCCGAGCAGCGAGAGGCTGAGCAGGGCCATGAGCTTGGGCATGTTGGGCATGGGAGAACTCCTGGGGAGGGGAATGCGGGGAAAGAGGCGTGCAGACAGGCCACCGCCCACCATACCGGCCCGCCCCGCCCCGGACTGCGACGGGGCGGACAGGTCGGGGGGCGGACAGGTCGGGGGGCGGACAGGTCGGGGGGCGGACAGGTCGGGGGGCGGACAGGTCGGGGGGCAGGGTCAGGGCCGCAGCCGCTGCGCGACCGCCGCGTCCCGGTAGAAGCGCTCGATTCCCTGGGCGATGGCCTGGGCAAAGCGCTCGCGGCCCGATTCGCTCATCAGCAGCCGCAGGTTGCCCTTGTCGGTCAGGAAGGCGGTCTCGACCAGCACGCTGAGCTGGGTGGTGGGCCGCGCCAGGGCGAGGTTCTGGTAGTGCACGCCGTCGTTGCCGACCTCGGGCAGCGTCCCCACCAGGCTGGTCTGGATGGCGTCGGCGAGGGCGCGGGCCTGGGGCTGGTAGTAGTACACGCCGCTGCCGCGCCGGGTGCGGGGGTCCACGCCGTCGGGAATGGCGTTGGCGTGGATGGAGACCAGCAGGTCGGCGTTCTTCTCCTCGGCCAGCAGGGGCCGGTTGTAGATGGGCACGGTCACGTCCGCCTCGCGGGTCAGGACGACGACAGCGCCCCTCTGGCGCAACAGCTCGGCCACCCGCAGCGAGAGCGGGAGCATCAGGTTCTTTTCCGGCACCCGCAGCGGCCCGGCCCCGCCGAACTCGTCGCCGCCGTGCCCGGGGTCGATGACGATCACACGGCCGGTCAGGGGCGCCCCGGCATTCAGCCTCGGCGCGTTGCGGACGCGCAGCACCAGGGTCGTGCCCTCGTAGGTCACGTCGTAGCCCCAGGGGGCGCCCTTCAGGTCCACCCGCACGCGGGCCACGCCGTCCGCCTCGTGGGTCCAGCGCACGTCGCGCACGGTGCCGTTGGGCAGGTCCGAGAGGATGTAATCCACGTCGGAGACCGTGTGAAAGAGCCGCAGGTCCAGGCTGGACGCGCCCGGCCCCACCCCCTGCTCCACCGTGAAGGGAACACGCGTGGGGAGGTTGAGGCGCACCTCGCTGTGGGTGTCCCCGGCCTTCACGTCGATGCGGGTAAAGACCGCGCGGGGCAGCGGCGTGCCCCCCGGGCGCAGGGTGAGGGTGCTCTTGGGCGCGTTGAGGGTCAGGGTGCCCGACGCCTGCACGACGTAGGTGGCAGCGTCCTCGCCCACCACGACCGCGAGCGCCCCGGGCCGGGGATAGACCACGTAGTTGCGGCCCACGCCGTTGCGCCACACGAAGGTGCCTGCCTGAAGGCCGCGCCCCGGAATGGTCGCCGTGACCTCGGCCACGCGCGGCCCGGTGCCCGTCACGCTGAGCTTGCCCGCGCTGCTGGCGGTCGCCGCGCTGCCGTCGGTGGCGGTCAGGGTGACCTGCACGGGTGCGGCGGCGAGGCGCTCGGGCAGCAGGAAGGTGCCCGCGTAGCGGCCCGGCGCCGTCTCGGTCATGGCGAAGGGGCCGAGGTCTCCCACCCGGAAGGTGGCC
Organism: Deinococcus rhizophilus; assembly: GCF_030271215.1. GTDB lineage: Bacteria > Deinococcota > Deinococci > Deinococcales > Deinococcaceae > Deinococcus > Deinococcus rhizophilus. The sequence continues at coordinate 2,611 of NZ_JASNGB010000217.1, forward strand.
GTGCCGCCCGCCGTGCCGGTGAAGCTGACCGGGACCGCCCGTCCCTCCAGCGTCGTCGGCTGCAGGTAGGCCACCCGGTCGGCCCCGGGGGTCACGCTGGCGGCCACGATCTGCGCCGCACCGGTCAGGACCTGCGGCAGGGCGCTCGTCACCCGCAGTTCCTGGCGGGCCACCTGCCCCCCCTGCGCGGATTCCAGCACCAGCACGTTCTCGCCGGGCTTCAGCGGCACCCACTCGATAAAGAGGCCGTCGGTGCCCACGTCCACCGCCTGCCCGTTGAGCGTCAGGGTCGCGCCGGGCTTGACGCTGCCCTCCAGCAGCACGTTGGCGTGGGAGACGGTGTGGCCGCTGGGCGGGTACGCCACGAAGATGGGCGCGTCGCTGATGGGCGGCAGCAGGGTCGCGGCACTCGCGGGCGTGGGCGGCGCGGTGGGCGCAGTCTGGGCCAGGGCGGCTCCGGTGAGCAGCAGGGCGGCGGTGAGCAGGAGTCGGCGCATCGGGGAAACCTCCGGGGAAAGGGGAAAGGGGAAAGGGGACGGGAGACAGGACTGAGGGTAGGCCCGCACCTGTGATGGGGCGGGGCGCCGAGGTTTAGCGGGTGCGGGTCACCTTGCTCAGCAGCGGCGGCGAGTCGGGGTCGAGGCCCCGGTGCCCGGCGAGGGCGGCGGCGAAGAGGTAGGAAGCCAGGGCGCTCGCCACCGGGTCGGTCAGGGGGTGCCCGGTGGGCGGCGTGGTCAGGGCCCCCCCCGCCGCCGGGCCGAGGGTCCGCAGGTCCGCCCCGGCAGCGACGAGGTCGGCGTAGGCGCGGGCGGTCGCCTCCCCCGCCGCGTCGGCCGACGTGNACCGGGTCGGTCAGGGGGTGCCCGGTGGGCGGCGTGGTCAGGGCCCCCCCCGCCGCCGGGCCGAGGGTCCGCAGGTCCGCCCCGGCAGCGACGAGGTCGGCGTAGGCGCGGGCGGTCGCCTCCCCCGCCGCGTCGGCCGACGTGAAACCCAGCAGGGGCACCCCCTCGGCGAGCAGGCGCCGGGGGCCGTGGCTGAACTCGGCCGCCGAGGATGCCTCGGCGTGGAGGCCGCAGGTCTCCTTGAGCTTGAGGGCGGCCTCCTGCGCCACCCCGGAGTGCAGCCCCCGCGCCAGGACGATCAGCCGCTCGGCGAACCGGTAGCGCTCGGCCAGGTCGCGGGCCTGGGCCTCCAGCGACAGGGTGCGTTCCAGGGCGTCCGGCAACCCCGCCAGGGCACGGGCCAGCCCCGCGTCCCCGGCGAGGTCCGCCACCACCGGCAGCAGGGCAGTCAGGCTGGCCAGGAAACTCTTGGTGGCGGCGACCGCCCGCTCCTCGCCGCAGCGCAGGGGCAGCACGACCTCGGCGGCGCGGGCCAGATCGCTCTCCTCCACGTTCACCAGGGCGACCGTGAGGGCACCGCCCCGGCGGGCCATCTCCACCGTCTCCACCACGTCGGGGCTCGCGCCCGACTGCGAGACCGCGACCAGCAGGGCGCCGCGCAGCCTCAGGCGGACGCCGTAGAGGGTATGCACGCTGGGGCCGAGGCTGGCGACCGGCAGGGAAAGCTGCGTTTCCAGCGCGTATTTCAGCACCGTGCAGGCATGGTCGCTGCTGCCCCGCGCCACGGTGACGGCGTAGGGCGGGCGGCGCTCCCGCAGCCGGGCGCCCAGGGCACGGGTGAGCTCCCGGTTGTCGAGGAGCTGGCGGCGAATCACCGCCGGGGCCTCGCGGGTTTCGCGCACCATCAAGGGGTCCTGGGTCATGGGCGGGCCTCCAGTGCCCGGCGGGCGGCGGCCTCCGCGTGGTCGCGCCACGCCACCTCCAGGCCGG
>NZ_JASNGB010000218.1 GCF_030271215.1 Deinococcus rhizophilus
GACGCCCACCCCCGAACAACTCGTCGGTGCGGCCCTCCTCGCCGCCGGGCGCCCGGTGACCCGCCGCGAGGTGGCCGAGTTGCTGGGTCTGCCCGAGGAAGCCGCCGCCCGGACGCTGGACGCCTTCGCCACCCGGCTGCGCGACTCGGGCCTGGGATTCGAGGTCGAGGCGGTCGCGGGCGGGCACCGCCTGGTCGTCCCCCCGGCCCTGTCCGCGCACCTCGCGCCGCTGCTGGCCCCGCCGCCGCTGCCTGCGCTGAGTGCTGCCGCGCTGGAGGTCCTGGCGATCATCGCCTACCGCCAGCCGGTCACCCGCGCCGAGATCGAGGCGATGCGGGGTGCCAGCGCGGGCACCGTCGTGACCCTCCAGGAGCGCGAACTTGTCAAGGTGGTGGGCCGCTCGGACGCGGTGGGTCAGCCCCTGCTGTACGGCACCACCGAGCGTTTCCTGATGGACTTCGGCCTGACCGGGCTGGACGAGTTGCCGCCGCTGGAGGGCGCCGAGTTCGCGGGGCTGCTGCGCGGCTGATAGCTTCTGTCCCATGTCCGCCCACCTCTCCCCGGCCACCGACCTCGCCCGCGCCGTCCAGTCCGGGGACGTGACCCCGCAGGCCCTGCTGGCGGAGGCCCGCGCCCGGACCGAAGCGGCCCGCGCTCTCAACGCGGTCGTCAGCCTGAACGCGGGGGCAGATCAGGCGGCGGCGCGGGTAGCGGAGCGGCTGGCAGCTGGGGAGACCCTGCCGCTCGCGGGCGTGCCGCTGGTCCTCAAGGACAACATCAACGCGCGGGGCACGCCGACGACCTGCGGCAGCCGCATCCTGGCAAACTACGTCTCGCCCTACGACGCGGCGGTCGTGGAGCGGCTGACGGCGGCGGGGGCCGTGATCGTCGGCAAGGCGAACATGGACGAGTTCGCGATGGGGTCGAGCACCGAGACGAGTGCCTATGGCCCGACCCTCAACCCCTGGGACCCGGAAAGGGTGCCCGGCGGCAGCAGCGGCGGGAGCGCAGCGGCGGTGGCAGCGGGGCTGGTTCCGGTCAGCCTGGGGAGCGACACGGGCGGCTCGGTGCGGCAGCCCGCCGCGCTGACGGGCGTGTATGGTCTCAAGCCCACCTACGGGCGGGTCAGCCGCTCCGGGCTGGTGGCCTACGCGAGCAGCCTCGACCAGATCGGCCCCTTCGCGCGGTCGGCGGCTGACCTCGCGCTTCTGATGAACGTCCTGGCTGGGCACGACCCCCGCGACGCGACCAGCCTGGACGCGCCCCCCGCCTTCCGCGTGGGCACCCCGGACGAGTTGCGCGGCCTGCGGGTCGGCGTGATCCGCGAGAGTCTGGAGGGCAATACGCCGGGGGTGGAGGCGGCGCTGGACGCCATGCTGGGCGCCCTGCGCGGGGCCGGGGCGGAGGTCCGTGAGGTCGGCCTGCCCCACCTTCGGCACGCCATCGCCACCTATTACCTGATCGCCATGCCGGAGGCGAGCAGCAACCTCGCCCGCTACGACGGCATGGTCTACGGCGAGCGCGTCCCAGCCGGGGACGTGACCGGCAGCATGACGGCGACCCGCGAGCGCGGCTTCGGGGACGAGGTCAAGCGGCGCATATTGATCGGCACCTACGCCCTGTCGAGCGGCTACTACGACGCCCACTACAGCAAGGCGATGCGCGTGCGCCGCCTGATCGCCGACGACTTCGCGCGGGCGTTCGGCGACTTCGACCTGCTCGTCTCACCGACCAGCCCTTTTCCGGCCTTCCGGCTGGGCGAGAAGACCCAGGATGCCCTCAGCATGTATGCCGCCGACGTGGACACGGTGGCGGTCAACCTCGCCGGTCTGCCCGCCCTGAGCGTCCCCGCCGGGTTCGAGACGGTGGACGGCGTGCGCCTGCCCGTCGGCGTCCAGTTCATCGCCCCCGCGCTGGCCGACGAGCGGCTGACCGCGCTGGCGGGAGCCTTGGAGGGGGTGGGGGCGGTGTGGGTGGAGGGGGCGCCGGGCTATGCCAGTTGACCCCGTCACCTATCTGGAAGAGGCCCTGGACCTCATTGAGCAGGAAGCATTCAACGCGTCGGGGGTGGATTGGACGCGGGTGAGGGCAGAGTGCCGTGACCTGGCTGCGTCGGCACAGACGCCTGCCGACACCTACCCGGCCCTGCGGCACGCGCTGAGCGCCCTGAACGACCATCACAGCCATCTGCGCCTGCCCGACGCGGGCACCACCCACCGGGGGCTGCTGGGGGTGTACTACACGCGCGGGACCGTGGCCTTCGTCTTTCCGGGAAGCCCGGCAGCCCTGGCGGACGTTCGGCCCGGCGACCGGGTGCGGCGTGTGCAGGGGAAGTCGGTGGGTGGCGCGGTCAATGACGGCCTCCCGCCCGACTCCGTGGTCACCCTGGAGGTCGAGCGGGCTGGTGAGAGGCGCGTCCTGACGCTTACGCGGGCAGAGGTGCCCGTCGTGCCTCCAGAACCACAGGGTCACCTGGCCGCGCCGGGCGTGGGCGTAGTGACCCTGCCCGACTGTGATCTGAGCGGCCTGCTGGCAGACGGCACCCCCTACGAGGAGTGGGTGCGTGCGCTGCTGCGGGACCTCGCCGCGCAGGGAGCGGCCTGCTGGGTGGTGGACCTGCGGCGCAATCTCGGGGGCAACATGTGGCCCATGCTGGCCGGAATCGGACCACTCGCGGGCGAGGGAGAACTTGGGGCCTTTGTGGGAGCGGAGGAGCGGTGGGCCTGGCGCTATGAGAGGGGCGCGGCCCTGCTGGGCGAGAAGGTGATGCGGCGTGTGGGGGGTCCCGCGCCGGACACCCTGCCGGACCATGCGCCGGTCGCGGTCTTGACGTCGCCCCTCACGGCGAGCAGCGGCGAGATTGTGACCCTCTCGTTCGTGGGGCGCAGCGGTACACGCCTGTTCGGGGAGGCCACGCGCGGCCTGACCACCTCCAACAGCCTGTACGAACTCCCCGACGGCGCGGCCCTGCTCCTGACCACCGCCCGAGACGCCGACCGCACCGGGCGGGTCTACAGCGGCCCCATTCAACCGGACGTAGTGATTCTGACCGAGTGGGACGAGTTTCAAACGCCGCAGGACCCTGTGCTCAACGCTGCTCTGGCGTGGTTGGCCGACTGCTAACCCCTCATGCCCACGCCCGCACCACCCGCAACTGCTCGCCGTCGCCGTCCACCACGGCCACCAGTGCCCCCCCCAGGGTGACGACGTGCCGCCCCGGTGCGGGGTGCGCCGGGCGCTTGCCCTGCCGCAGCTCGCGGGCGAGGCGCTCGTCGGCCTCGATCCGGGGGAAGTCCAGCACGGCGAGGTCGGACAAACCTTCCGCGTCGGCCAGCCCGTCCAGGTCCACCGCCTCCGCGAGGTCGTAGCGGCCCACCCGCGTCCTGACCAGCCCGGCGAGGTGGGCGGGCACCCCCAGCGCCGCCCCCACGTCCCGCGCCAGCGAGCGCAGGTAGGTGCCGCTGCCCACCCGGGCGCGGACCAGCAGGGTGGGAAAGTCGCCCAGCGCGGGCGGGAGCGTGAAGGTCCGGCCTGCCGGGTCGGGGGTCCATCCCTCCACGCCACGCGAGAAGGTCCGGGGGGTGTCGTTCACGGAGGGAGAGATTCCGAGCAACTCCAGCGCCTGAATCTCCACCGGACGCGCCTTCAGCTCCAGTTCGCCCCCGGCCCGCGCCACCGCGTAGGCCCGCACGCCGCCCACCTGAATGGCGGAGTATTGCGGCGGCACCTGAAGCTGCGGCCCCAGGAATCCGGTCAGCACCTCGCGCACGCGGGCCCCGTCGGGCGGAGTGATCTCCACGACCTCCCCGAGCGGTCCCTCGGCGTCCAGGGTCGGCGTCCCCGCCCCCAGGCTGATCCAGGCGAGGTAGTCCTTGGAATCACTCTCCATGAACTGCACCAGCTTGGTGGAGTCGTCCACGCACAGCACCAGCACGCCGGTCGCCAGCGGGTCGAGCGTCCCGGTGTGGCCCACCCGCCGGGTGCTCCGGGCGCGGCGAGCGCGGCCGACCACGTCGTGGGAGGTCAGGCCGAGCGGTTTGTCCACGGCGATCACGGGCATGCCTGCGACGCTATCAGCCGCCCGCGGGCCGCCGCCACCCGCCCCGCGTCCCGGCCGCCCCCGCTGGCCTCTGCCTCATACTGCGGGACGTGTTGCGTGCTGCGCTGTGGCTGACCTCGCTGGTGTTCGTGCCGGTGGGCCTGTTTCTGTATTTCCTTCCGCCGGAGGTCGCCGCGCTGCTGACCGTCTCCCCGCTGTGGCTGGCCCGCGTGGGCGGCGGGCTGGTGCTGGCCTGGGGTCTGCTGCTCCTCGCCGCGAGCCGTCGCCCGGACGCCCTGGGAGCGGGGGCGCTGGCGGGCGGGAACCTGCTGC
>NZ_JASNGB010000219.1 GCF_030271215.1 Deinococcus rhizophilus
CCTCTCGCCGGGCACCGCCGCGCCCGGAACGCGCGTGCAGCTGCAGGTGCAGACCCAGGGCGCCCGCGAGGTGCGGGTCGAGGCCTTCGGGCAGGTGCTGACCCCCGCGCTGGAGCAGGGCCGCGCCGAGGTGCTCCTGACCGTGCCCGCCGCAACCCCTCCCGGCTCCCACGACGTCGTGGTGACCGTGAGCGGCGAGGGCGGCAGCCGCACCACGACCCTCAAACTGGTGGTGGTGGCGGCCCGCTGAGGGCGGGCGGGGGGCAGCTCCAGCTCCGTGCCTCCCGCCCACGACCCAGCCCCTGGCGGGCTCCTGGGAGAACCGGGAGCCCACCGGGGGCTGGCTATTCAGAGGTGGTCCAGGTGCGGGGGGCGGCGCTCAGTCGCAGTGAAGACTGTCGCCGCCGTTGTTGAAGGCGTCCAGAAGGCCGGTCCAGTCGCTGGCCGGGCGGGTGCCGAAGGTGCCGCTGGCCCAGCCGGGATGGGCGGCGAACCAGGCGTCGGCGGCCCCGATGGCGGCGGAGGTGTCCGGGTGGGGCAGCGCCGGAGCCGACTTGAGCAGGTTCAGCCGGGCGGTGGCGAGCTGGTGGAACAGGGCGACGGCCGGGTTGCCCGCGGGCGGCGTGTCGTACAGACGGGTGATCGCCTGCTGGGTGTAGTCGCGGTTGCCGATTCGCAGCTGCGTCTCGCTGCCGACCCAGTTGCGGGCTCCGGCCCAGGCGGCGGGGTCGTACTTGCGGTTGAGCTTGCCCTGGAAGTACTCGGCGTGGGTCTTGTAGTAGCCCTGGGTGTAGGTGCAGCCGCTGACGGCGCAGCGCAGCGTCACGGTGTCGGCCGCGCTGCTGTGCAGGTCGGTGCTGGCGCCCTTCAGGAAGGCGGTGTTGGCGAAGGTGTACCCGGTCGTGCTGCCCGGCACGGGCTCCAGCCCCGCCCTGTCCGCGCAGGAAAAGGTCCGGGCAAAGGTTCTGGTGGTGTCCGCGCTGACCGTCTCCGAGGAGCCGAACTCGGGATCGCTGAGGGTCACGCTGCGGTCGCCCGTGCTGGAGGCCGTGTCGGTGACCGAGAGGGCCGGGCTGACCGGTCCATGCGTGCCGCTGAGGCTGCCGCCCGCTGTCACGGCGTAGGCCAGCCGGAAGCTGGCGGCGGCGTTCAGCATGGCCCGCTGCCCGGCCGTGAGGGCCGCGTCGTCGCTGGTGAGCAGCAGGGCCGCGCTGAGACACCCGGAGGCCGGGACAGAGAGCGGCAGCGCCCCGAACAGGCCGCTGACGTCGATGGAATCGGCCAGGGCCGCGCCGCCCGCGTCCAGCCCCACCACCTGCAGGCTCAGCGCGGCGACGGGAATCGCCGTACCCCCCGTGTTGCACAGTTGCAGGGGCGCCGCGCCGCTCGACACCGTGGTCCGCGTCGACCGGAGTTCCGGGGCGCCCACGGTCGTCGTGAGGTCGGCCGTGACCTCGAAGGCCGCCGTGTCGTCGCGGCCGTCGGGCACCGCCCGCTTGGTCAGCGTCCAGGCATAGGTCGTCCGGGTGTCACGGACCTGCTCACGCTGGGCGGCCAGCGACAGCTGCAGCGTCGGCCCCGAGGGCACGGCGGTCTGGGCCCGCAGCACGGCGGGTGGGGTCTGCACCTGCTGCCCGCACCCCGCCAGCAAGAGCGACAGTCCGAGCAAGGCACTCGCGCGTTTCATTTTCATGGTCTCTCCCTCCTCCACGGCGGCGGCGCCGGGTGGCCGTCACCCTCAACCGCCGCGCCAGCTCCTCCGCTCGTCGGGGAGCCCTGACTGCCCCCACTGTGATGTGAAGGCCGTGACTCCGGAATGAACGCCGCGTGGAAAGCCGCCCGTCTTCCTGACATCAGCATGACTGCGGCATGAAGGCAGGGGGGGAGGCGGACAGGGCAGGACGGGGGGCTGGAGGTCCGGCGCTCGCCCACGGCGGCACGTCTGCTCGTCACCCGGCGGGGCGCTGATCGCCGCCAGCAACGCGGTCCATCTCCATCCCGCCGGCCTCCTCTCCGCCCTGGGCCTCGTGCTGATCTCGCTGCCGATGCCGCGCGGCGCCTCTCCACGGGGCGTGGCCTGGCGGGGAACCGTGGTCGGGACGCTGGGGCTCGTGGGCGAGGCGTTGCGGGACATGACCGGCCCCGCGTCCCTCCTGCACGGCCTGCTGCTTCCCGCCTGGTTCGCCGCCGTGGGCTGGCGGCTGTCCCGGCTGGCAAGAGCGTGAGACGGGACCATCAGCGCCCTGATCGTCCACGGTTTCCGGGACGGCGACACCGAGCGGGTCGCCCTCAGCGTGACGTGCCTTCTGTCGCCCCCTCCACTCCCGGTCTGGGGGCAGGTGGCCGTGTAGAACGCCGTTCCGAGCGGCAACGGGTACGGCTTCGGTCTGCTCCCGAGGCCGCTGGGTCGCCGGGCGCGGTAATTCCCCGGTAACACCCGGGGTTCACGCTGTGGGGTGAGGAGGTCCGGCCATGACCGACCAAGACAAGACAGCCGCCACACCCGGCACGCCCGCAGAACCCCCGCGCACCTTCCTGGAGGAACTGGAGGTGACAGGCGCCGAACTCGTCGAGCGGGTGCGCGAACTTGCCCGCGAGGGGAGCGCCCGGCGCGTCACCATCTTCAGCGAGGACGGCGAGGAACTGATGGGCATGTCCCTGACCCTGGGGACCGTGGCGGGCGGTCTGGTGGTGCTTTCTGCCCCCGCGCTCGCCGCGCTGGGGGCCCTCGCGGCCCTGGTGACCCACGTCAGGGTCGTGGTCACCCGCGACGGGGTGGCCCGGCCGGACCCCACGGCCTGACCGTCTCCCCGCCGCCGGTCTCCCCGCCGCCGGTCTCCCCACCGCCGCGCGGAAGGCTCAAGGTCCACCCGGGAGAGGTGTTCTCCCCGAAGGAGGCGGGTATGCGGTCATCGTCAGGCACGAACGCCCTGTGGGGCTGGCTGCTGCTGGGAACCGGGCTGCTGGCGCTGCTGGGCAACCTCGAGGTGTGGTCGGGCGTGTCCGCCACCCTCTGGGGCGTGGTGTTCGCGCTGGGCAGCGTCCTGTTCCTGGGACTGGCCCTGCGCCGCGCGGGGGACTGGTGGGCCTTTATTCCGGGCGGGGTGCTGCTGGGGCTGACCCTGGCGGTGGTCGCCAGCGGAGCGGCGTGGGGCGGGGCCGCCTTCCTCGCGTCGGTGGGCGCGGGCTTCCTCGCCATCGCCGCCCGGCATCCCGAACACTGGTGGGCCGTGATTCCCGGCGGCGCGGTGGTGTCGCTGTCGCTGGCCGCCGCCTTTCCGGGCCAGGCTGCCGGGCCGCTGCTCTTCTTCGGACTGGCGGCGACCTTCCTGGGGCTGGCCGCGTTGCCCACCGCCCGGGCCCGGGGCGCGACCCACCGCTGGGCCTGGTACCCGGCGGCCGGAACCCTCGCGCTCGCCGTGCTGAGCGGCGGCTGGATCAGCGGCCTGCTGGCCCTGTACTGGCCGGTCGCCCTGATCGTGCTGGGCGGCGCGTTGCTGCTGGCCCAGCGGCCCGGGCGCTCCTGAACCCCGGGCCGGGCGAGCAGCCGCAGGTGGTGGGCCGGGGCAGATGGGACGGCCCCGGATGAGGCAGGAGGCCCCGGGCACCAACCCCAACCGTGCCGAGATGCAGGTCACGGGCGGCGTGGGGAGCGTCCGGGTGGAGGCCGTGCGCTGAGCCGGAGGCCGGGGGAAGCCGGGAGGTCCCGGTTGTGCCCGGGGGGCAAGGGCCAGGGTGTCACCGTTCCCCGCCCCCCACCCGCATAAACACCTCGTACAGCGCCAGCAGCAGCGCGGCGAGCACGGCGATAGAGGCCCCGATCACCTCCAGCCCGCCCCAGCGCGAGAGCACGCCCACCAGCGCCGTGAGCGCGGCCCCGCCCAGCCCGGCGGCGGCGACCTGAAAGCCGATGGCGCTGTCGGCGTGCGCCTGCCCGACGCGCCCCGGCGTCAGGCTGATCAGCGAGGCGAAGATGGGCGCGAGGAAAAAGCCGATCATCATCAGCCCGGCGACCGCCAGGGTCCGGGTCGGCTCCAGCCACAGCAGCAGCGCCCCGGCCACGCTGGCCATCAGGCACACCCGCAGCGTGCCTGCCAGCGGCACCCGGTGGGCAATCACCCCGAACAGGACGCGCCCCACCATCAGGCTGCCCCAGTACAGGCCCACGAACAGCCCCGCCGCCGTCTCCGGCACGCCCCGGCCCAGCGTGAGCAGCGAGTAGCTCCACTGCGCGGCCACCACCTCGAGCCCGGTGTACAGGAAAAAGGTCAGCATCCCCAGCCACACGGCCGGGCGGCGCAGCGTGTCGCGCGTGCGGGCCGCCGGGACGGGCGCGGC
>NZ_JASNGB010000022.1 GCF_030271215.1 Deinococcus rhizophilus
CAATCTGGAGCGCGAGCTCCTTCTCGCCAACCAGGACTTTCAGGCATTCGTTCTCGCGTTCTAGCTCGGTTTGACGGTCCCCCTGCCGGTCACCAGCGAGGCGGGCAGGCCCCATACGGGTGCCGTTCTGCTCAAGACGCGGGCACGGCCTGCCTCCCGGAACTGTGCCTTCCACGTGTGAATCAGGCTCTCGTTGACGCCGTGCTGTCGCGCAGCTTCCGCCACGCTGAGCTGGCCCCCTCGCACTGCCAGGACGAGGTGCTCCTTGGTGTCCGTCGGCCAATTTTTCCGTTGCTGTCCCATGGTTCCCCTCCAGAGTGCCCGACCCTCGCAAGTGGGCAGGTGATTTTGGAAGGATTTCCTGGAGCATTACCGATTCGTCCGGTGATTCCACCCAAGCGCGATCAGCACCGACCAGCACGGTACGACCGCGAAGTGTATCGCGAGCGCAACCGAGTTGAGCGCACCATTGGCTGGCTTAAAGGCTTCCGAAGGCTCGCTACACGATTCGACAAGCAGCAGTCGGTGTGCCAAGCCTGGTGGACACTTGGCTGTGCCGTGTTGTGGCTGCGTAATCCTTGGGATCAGCGCATCCAATAGGTCAGAAGCTCTGCTGAAAATGCCTCCAAGTCGCCCTCGTCTACGCCGAAGAGGGGAAGCCGTTCAATCAGGTCGGGTGCGGCAGCCGCGTTGATAGAGAGGTTGGGGGTTGCCCAGTCCTCGATGGTCAGAACGTGCTGCTGTAGCTCTTGCAGGAGGGCGGTGAAGGCAATTGGGGTGATCTTGAAGGTCAGCGCGAACGGGAGGTAGAGGTGTTCGACCGCGACGATCTGCCCCTGTTCGTTGGAAGTGATGATGACGTACTCGTTGTCGTCCCAGTCGCGATGTAAGTTCAGCTCTTGCAGGCCGTGTTCGAGTCGGTCGAAATCTTGAGGACTCCAGTTGTGCTTCTGTTCAAGGGCACGCTGGAGAAAGCGTGTGACGTCCGTCGTGGGGTGCTCAAGGTCAACGACGCGAACAACCTTGATCTGCTGTTGGGCGAGAAGGGCGTGCACGATGGGTGGTGCGGTGAGTACCACGAAAGCAATGGGTTGTGCGTTGCTGAGCTTCGCCACACGTCGATCGCCTGCGTACACGTACGCCCAGTACTGCCCTGCTTCCGGCTCGTCGTACAGCGCAGGATCCCACGTCACGTCAAGCTCAGGGTTTGCATCAAGCGCACCAAGGAGCTGCCAGAAGGGATAGGAGCGCGCCACGACGGCAGCTTATCGCCTCGTGGGAACACGCCCTACCTCACAAGCTGCCGTTTCGTGGGCATCTATCTCGAGCACGCCACGCGGCGGGTGCTGGCGGACCTGGTGTGGTTACTGGATCCTGAGCGGCTCACCGCCACTTGCGACTACGGGGTGCGGGGTGGAATCCATACGATGGTGACTGCCCATTATGTAACTCCAGACGCAAGCTAGCCTTCCGCACTTCCCAGGCTGGGCCCCTCGGTGGGGTTCTTGCAGCAGGGCCTGGGTGGACAGGATGTAAAACGGGCGGCGAAGAGGGTAACCCTGCTGCCTGTGGCAGCCGCGAGGCTGCACAGGGCCAAGTGCAACCGCTCGTGGGAGGTGAGGTCCGGGAGACGGGTGCTGAGGGCAGTGTACAGTCGGCCGTTCGCCGCGAACCGCACGTAGGAACTGTAGTCTACGCCGTCCACGCCCGGGCGACGCGATCGGGGTGACCGATCCCGAAGGCATGGACCGGCAGTGTCCCGGCAGCCTAGCGGCTGCCGGACACCAGGACCTCCACTGTCTCCCCTGGGACAGGTGGGGCACCGGCCCGCCGATGGCAAGTACTGCGAAGCTGGCTTCGCGATATTCCTGGGTGAGGTCGGCGGCGGCCACGTCCTAATGGACTAATTCCCAGTACCTGACAACTCGAGTGCCAGCCGCCTCTGGCGCGGGGAAAGGGATGGCCAGGAGGCTCAGGTACGTCTGCAACACGCTGGCTGACCACCGCAAGGCATTTGCTAAGAGGTCCCAGCCGTACTGAACTACTCCTATGACCTTACGGCCATGTTTTTTAACGGGAATCGGTCGTGTCTCCGACCGCCAAGCGCCCACCCGGATCATCCAGACGAGGGCCAGGGTCAGCAGCCCGAATAGCCGCTTGGATCGAGCGGCTTTCACCATGTGAGTCTCTTCCAGCCCCAGACCACGCGACTTCAGGGCGCTGAAGGTGCACTCCACGTTCCAACGCGAGAGCAGCTGTTCACCAACAGGCCGCCTTCAAAACGTGGCAAGAAACCGTGAGGCAGGCAGCCTGAAGTTCAGGCTACCCATCTTCCCCAGGTCCTTCTACTCCCTCGAAGTCAACAACTTGCCACAACCCTTGCGAGGCGCCTCCTGGTCAATGATGAGTCGATGGGCCCGGGCGATAGCAGACAGCATCGCCGGACTCTGACTGACCGTTGCCCACCAGGGGGCCAGGTCGTCTGGCGCGTGTCTCAACGAGCGCAATAGCTGCGCACCTAGATACTGAATCAGCACCTCTTCCAGATCCGGTGAGATGGGCTGAGCCGTACCGATGGTGGTGGACAGAACCTGATCTCCAGGGGACTCATGTGTCGGGGAGGCGTCTGCCGGTACAGGGGCCGTATCGCCTTCGAGGCTGACGTTTTCCTCAATGGGTGCGTCGTGCTGGACCGGCGTGTGCGGTGGGTCTTCTTGCTCGCTGCGCCATTGGTAAGCTTCGGCCAAGGCCAGCAGTCCGCGCCGGAGATCGAGGGAATCAGTTTGGCATTCGATGATGATCCAGTTCGCCTCCACGAGAGGGTCACGGTGGGGACGGTCGGCGAGGCGAAGGCCGACGCGCACTTCTGGATAGGCGAGGTTCAGGCGGCCCAGATGGGGATGCGTGAGGTTGTATTCCCCTTCGGGCAGGGAGGCCATCTGCACGCGGGCGGCCAACTGCGCGGTGGTCAACATGGCGTTCTCAGATCGACGGCGTCGAGTTCGTTCAGGAAAGGGGTGGCGTTGTTCTGTTCAGCCAGCACGTACAGGAGGTCTGCACTGCGGGTCAGGCCGACGTACAGGAACATCCGACTCCGCTCGATAAGGATATCCCGTTCGTCCGTTTCCTTTGTGGTGGACGGACTGGGGCTCAGGTCACTGGTGAGACCAACAAGAAACACGACCGGAAACTCAAGGCCTTTGGCGGTCTGAATGGTCATGACTTTGACACTTTCACGCAACACGTCGACGTCGGGATCGTGTTCGTCCCACCGGTCCACTGGAATGCCGCGCTGAGCAGTGGCGTGCGCGTACTCCCGGGCGACCTCATCATGGCCGGCCACAATGGCGATGTCATGGAGGCGCAGGAGATTCTCCTCACGGAACCGGGTGATTTCCTCAATCACGAACGCGCGTTGGGCGTGTGCGGTTTCGAAGAGCATCAGGATGGGTTTGGGTCCACTGCGCGCGACGGCCGTCATAGGCAGCAGTTCACCGTGCTCTTTGAGGTGGGTGTTGCGGCTGACCAATTCACTGGCGGTATGGACGATTTCGCGGGTGTTGCGGTGATTGATGTGGAGCGCGAACGAACGGCCCCGCAGGTCGAGTCCCACCTGACGCCAGGAGAAGCCTCGGGAGTAGAGGGTTTGGGCGGCGTCTCCCAGCACCAGGACGCTTTTGTGTTCACTGCTTGGTCCGCGGGTGAGGCGCTGCAGCGTTCGCAGGTCAATCGGGGTGAGATCTTGCGCTTCGTCGATGATGACGTCATCGACTGTGTCCGTGGGCTGACTGAGCAGGTGGTGGTACACGTGCATGACGACGTCGCCCCAGTCCAACTGCCCGGCGGCGCGCAGGCGGGCGTTGTAGGCGTCAACCACCTGCCACACGGCCGTTCGGGCGAGGGCGCTGAGCGCGGTCTTCCGGCCGTAGCGGGGCGTGGTGAGGTAATCATCGAGCCCGATCAACCCGAAGCCTTTGATGACCCGTTCCACTTCATCCACAAAGAAACTCGAGGGGCGCTTCAGTACGGCAGACGCGTTGGATGCGCGCACGGTGGGCAGCACGTCCTCCATGAGCTGCAGGGCTTCGTCACGTGAGATGGGCATGGCGCCGCGCCCGGCGGCCGCGGCCTGGTCGAGCACCCAGGTGCGGTAGTCCATGACTTGGAGCGTGGCGGGCAGGGTCTCGACCATGCCCGCCATAAGGCTCTGGGTGACGGCCTTTAGGACTGGGTTGAACGTCAGAAACAACACGCGGCGTCCAGCCTGGGACAATTGCAGGGCCCGGTGCAGTCCAACGGTGGTTTTCCCACTGCCGGCCACGCCTTTGAGCAGCATCGCGCCAGTGAAGGGGCGCCGCACATGCAGGACCTGATCGTCGGTGAGTTTGAGCAGTAGGTCGCGCAGGTGCCCGGACGCAAAATCCTCAAGTTGCTCGAGGGTGGCTTCCTTGAACACCCGGAAAGGATCGCTGAGCGGCTCGTTGGGATCGGTGGCCAACGCTTCCAGCCAGGTCCGGGTGGTATCCGGCAAGCCGGGAACGGCTAGGACGTCATCGAGGGTTGGCGCGTCACGCAGCGTCCGGGCCAGTCCGGCCGGGACGCCCAGGAGCCGCAACTGATGAGTGGTGAAGCCCGCCAGAGGGGGGGTACCGGTGCGGACCCCGCCCCAGTGGGCTGGGCGTTCGAAGGTCACCTGAGTCCTGCTGGCGTCTGTCGGGTCTGCGTCAACGTTTAGGTCGTGCAGCGCGTGAATCGTGAGGTCCTGTTCACTGAGGTGATCGAAGATCTTGTGTGGCACGACGCGCAGCAGGATCGGACGGCGCCGCTCGCCCCAGCGGAACACCATCCGCCAGTTGTCGTTGACCCGGCAGTACCAGGCGTCACTGAACTGCAGTCGGCGCACCTGCAGGCCACTGGCTTCCGGCGTGAAGGCAAGTTTGCGGATGGTGTTCAGAATCGTCTTCTGAAGAGGTTCGACCGGGGGACTGCGCAGATCCGCCAGAAAGCGTGTGGATACGGTGTACTGCATGGAGATCCTCCCTTTTGGGGCCCGTGGGGGTGGTCAGCGGGGTGTGTACAGGTCGCCAAACACTTCCAGAATCGGAGTGATGCCAGGTACGGCTTGCACCAGCGGGGAATGGGCGAGGTGACTGAAGGTCTCCAGGGGCATCCGGGACCGGTGTGGGACGGCGCTTGGGTCGGTCAGCAAGTACGCCTGACGGTCCAGACTGCCCGCCAGGAGGCCGTGCGCGGCAGCCCGCAGGGCCCCGATGTCCTCGTCACTCAGAACTTCGGCCATGAGTTCAGCGTTGAAGCTTAGGCCGCCGTTCGTGAAGTTGGCGCTGCCGAACAGACCCCCGTTGGGCAGCCAAAGCAGTTTGGCGTGCAGGTTGGCGCAGTACGCCACGCGCACGCCCGCCGCAGCCACGCGTTCACCGTTCAGGACAGTGTCGGCATGATTGAGGAACGCGCGGCGTTGCTGATCTATCAACTGCTGCCGCTCCGCGAACAGTGTCGACTGCAGGTGGGCATCTTCGAAATCATCGGGGTCGCGCAGTCGCTCGCGCAGGAGCAGGGAGTCATGCAGGTCCCTCAGGACGTTGAGATCCACCAGTTCGTGGGGAGGTTTGACGATCAGGGTCACGTCGTGCCGGTGCGCCAGGCGTTCCAGCAGGCTCAGCAGTCCAATGCTCGGCGCGGTTGTCCCTAGGACGCTGCGCTGCACGCCGGCCCCTTGCAGGTCGAATTCGACGTCCTTGAGCCAGGGCGTCACGAGCCACACCTCTCCAGGCTCAGACTCCAGGGCCTGCAGCAGCAGGTCGCGCACCAGGCGTTTGAGGTGATCTTTCGGGGTACTCAGATGGATTTTCATGCGCCGCCTGCCCGGTAAATCATGCTCCGGTAGAGCAGGTGCTGCGGATCGTACAGGCGTCCGTACTGTTGAAAGCCATGCTGTCTCAGTTCGCGCTGGAACGCCGCGGGAACCTGCCCGTGATGCTCGAACATCACGAACCCTCCCGATGCGGCCGCGACGTCCAGCACCCGCTGAATGGTCTGCTCGTGAGGCGCGAGCGTGAACGCCCGCGTCAGCACCTGATGGGCGCGTTTGAGCCACGCTCGCGAGACGTTGTGGCGCATGACATCAATCGGCCCCAGGTCACAGCCACTGGCCAGGCACGCCGGGCATGCGTCCACGCAGGTGCTGACCGACAGGGATTCTACTTGTGCCAGGAACCGGTCATCCGGGTTGGCCGCGCCGTCTTCGCCGCCACCGTCGGCGTCATCACTCACGGCGGCGTCCTCCCCCTCGGCGGCGGTTGGCAGTTGCAGGGCTGCGAAGTGATCGCGGTACACCTGCAGCAGGCCGCGCAGGGTAGGCAGGTCGGCGCCAGCGTCCAGTTCGGAGAGGGCGTGCCCGGCGAGTTCTGCAGGCAGTGGAGTGCGCCCGAAAGCGACACTCAGGGCCCGTTCAAGATCCAACAGTTCGCACAGGAGATCCACCCGCCGGAAATCCTGCCCCATTACCCGGACATCAGTGAGCAGATGAGTGGCCAGGCTCGACAGATCTGGGCTCTGCTCATCCAGGGTGTGATCGGTCGCGTGGATCAGAGCGGCACGCAGCGCTGCGTCGTCGCGGTCATGGATGGGCCGCGCCAGGGTGGCGTGAACGGCGTCGACCACGTTGGCGCGGCGGTGCGGATGGGTGCCTTCGGCATCGAGCACGGCCTTGATCAGGGCCTCCTCCTGGTGGATGGGGCACTCGAGGGTGAACCGCCACCACTCTTTGATGCGCAATCCGATCAGGGCGTCTGGCCCGGTCGCGTCCACTTCGGGCGCCAGTGTCCGTGCAGCGGCCCGCGTGCCGCCGGCACCGTCCTGGTTCCGCTCATACACGTACAGAGCCGTGTCATCCGGGTCTCGCCCGTGGGTGAGGTGCAGTTTGGTGCTGGAGCCCACCTGATTGGGGTCCGTGCTGCCCTGCAGGCTGAACATGTTTCGGGCCGCGTGCTTGAGGCTGTGCCGCACAGTGTCCTGCAAAAACCGCTTGATGTGGGCACTGACCCCAACCTTGTACAGAGCCTCGTTGACCGCGTCGATGGTCACGGGATCCTTGAAGGTCTGGCGGGCCCGGGCGACGAACTCCTCATTGAGAGTCCGGTGGTCCCGCCAGTACGACCGGGCGGCGCCGATCAGACTGTCAAACTCCGCGTCGCTCTGCAGGGCCCCCAGGAACGACTCGCGGTCGGGATACGCCGCCCGGCCCGCCGCGCGCATCGTGCAGAGAATGTCCGCCATTTGGCGCTGCTCGAAGACGTTGAGGCCCTCCTCTCCTCCGCCCCAAGGCACGCTTTTGAGTAGATACCGCAGGAACTGATCTTGCAGATGACGCCGGCGTTCCTCGTGCTCCTGCATCTCCTGCACGAGCGTCTCCACGAGCCCGGTCAGGACCTCCTGGTCGTACGGCAGGCGCATCCCCTCGGTCGTGAGGTCGTAGCCGTACAGCAGTGACGTTCTGTCCTTGTCGTTGATGTACCGCACGACGTTGTGGCCGCGACCGGCATGCTCGTCCTGCTGGCCGCGAGCGACCAGCACGGTCGTGGTTTCCGCGCCGTAGTGAATCTCCCACGCACACAGGCGGGACCGTTCGCCGTTGAGATCACCGTAGTAGTACTCCAGGGGCCGCAGCAGCCTCCCGAACAGTGGGGGCAGAACCGCAGTGGCGCGGGGAGGCAGTGCCTGGCCACCGGTCCCCGTGAGAGGCCGCACCACACTGAACGACAAGGGCACGCTGTTGCTGTCCGGGGAGACGTGACGCCACCCCTCCCCGAACTTGGTTTTCCGGTCCTCCGCCGAGGGTACATACGTGACGTTCACGGTGCCGTCGGGGTTCTTGCGGCCCAGCCAGCACCAGTCGGCGCCCACCGACCGGGGGTCACGGCTGTTCAGGGTGCCGAAACTGTACAGTTGCAAGTACCGCAGGCGGTAGAAGGCCTTGGGTTGCTCCCCGTGCACGCGCATGACGTTCATCGGAAACTGCAGATCGTAGGTGGGCCCTAGAAGGGCTGGGTCGCTCAGGTCCCGGATCAGGTTCGTGTTGAAGGGACCGGCGGGCTTCCCAGGGCGTTTAGTCAGGTAGCGTTCCATCGCCACGGCGTGCTTGGACGCTCCGCGAGGCTCGACTTTCATAAAATTCCGCCAGTGCAACTGGTGCTGGCGCCCGTACCGGCGCGAGACCCGGCCGACCGCGAATTCCGTGAAAGTTAAGGCGACGTCTTCGGATGTGAAGTCCATGTCGTCCGAGCCGGACTGTTTCGGGGCGGTGACCTGCACGATTGGCAGATTGACGCTGCTGAACAGGTTATCGGGAAACACTGGGCACAGGCGCATCAGGTCCGACGCGTCGTCTGACTTGTACCGGCTCGCCACTTCAGGCTCCCGCAGTTGCTGTTCGAACCACTCCCAGGTGGCCTGCCAGGTCGCGTGCTGTGGTTGCCGGCGCAGGCTCTCGGAGGTGATGCGCTTGTACGCCCGCGTCAACGCGCCCTTTGCGTCCATTTCCGTGAGTTGCGACCGGACTGCCGCAAGGTGCTCGTCCAGGCTTTGCCCCGCCTGACCCCGCCTGCGGTCCTTGCGGGTTGTCCGGGTCAGTTCGTCAAAGAACAACGCCACCGCGTGGTAGCGCTGCACAAAGTCATTGTCCGGGTTCAGGGCAGGCTGATAATCGTCCGGTTCGGTGAGCAACTCTGGGTTCTGGTAGTAGAACGCGTCGCGGAAACTGCTTTTAGACAGGGTCAGTGCCGTGATCGGGCGATCTTGCAGAGCACGTCCGGCCCGCCCCTTTTTCTGCACGAATGACGCCGTGTTGGTGGGAGCGTGATGTTGCAGCACGAATTGAATGCTGGGATCGTCGTAGCCGACTTCCAGGCTGGTCGTGGCGAACACGATGTCCTGATCCAGCGCCTGACTGTTTGTGAGACCGCTGTACACTGGGCGGGCGTCGGACGTGAGGGCCCTGGGCGGCGCGCCGGGCTGCGGCCGGTTTTGACCGTACTGCAGCGCGTCTTGGCCTTCAAAGTACCAGTACTCGCCGTCCTGAAATGCGGCACTGTCAAAGATGTTCCCCGTGGGACGGGTCAGGCGAAACCGCGCGAGTCCTTGCCGCGTCTCGGCGTCTTTGAACTCCACGGTGAGTTTCTTCAGTTTGGAGATGCTGTCTTGAAAGACCAGGCTGCGGTGTTTGGCCGGATCACGTCCAGTCTCAGCGCGCCGCGGCATATTATGCGCGATGGTCATGATGGTCTGGATGGCCGCCGACGCGTCCCCGACCCGGTATCCACGCGAGTAGGACTCCGGCCGGATAAACAGGAAGTACTCGCGGCCCTGAGCCGGATCGAGGTCCTCTTCGGTGGGCACGAGTGCCCGCACCCGGTTGGGGTAGAGGCCCGTCAAGTCCGCCAGGAACTGGGCAGGTTGGCCGATGGTGGCGCTCATTCCGAGGATGAGCGGCTTGGTCCACTGCTGACTAACCGGCAGGTCACGGCGGGCAGCGAACATCGCCTGATCAAGGCGGTGCTGATACCGTCGCAAAAGTGACGCGATCTGCGAACCGTGAATGCCGTTATACAGGTGAATTTCATCCAGCACGATGGCGCGAGGTGCCGTGCGTTTGGCGGTCGGCGCTGACTTAGGTGCCAGGCCAAACACGCCGTTGGCCTGGGGATCTTGCAACCAGCGGTTGAGCATTTCCGTCGTGATGATCAAGATGTCCGGTGGGGTACGCTGAATGGCTTCCCGCGTGGCCCGGAATGTCGTGAGCCGCCAGTGACCTTCAGCAGGTCCCCCTGAGGACGTGAGGGTGCAGGTGCCGCTCACCGGTGCAGACGCTAGGACCGGCGCGCCGTCTGGCGCAGTGAAGTACGGCACCTTGTACCCGTCATTCAGCCGCTCCCAGGGCCGGCGGTTGTCGTCCTTTTGCGTGCCGGTGAGGGTGCCGTCATTTCTGGGCGTGTCACCAAACACCATACCTACACTGAGCGGTTCAATGGCACGGCCGGAATCCTCCAGCGTCTGATTAAGCGCCGCGACATACCGGCAGACGCGTTCCAGTTGGTTCTTGGCCAGGTTCTGACGGGGATAAACCAGAATGACTTTCACGCCGGGGGTCTCGTCCACCTGACGCTCCTTGAGCAGGCCCAGCAGTAAAGGCAGCAGAGCCGCCTCGGTCTTGCCACTGCCGGTGTTTCCAGTGATGACAAAAGCCCCCCCTTCCCGGCGGAGGTATGCCTGCCCAACCTCACGTACGGCGCTCGCCTGCACACGGGTGACGTCTTTGAAGTTCAACGTGTCCGCGAACGTGGACTGCATGAACCGTACCGCCCGGCGGGTTTCCCGCTCCTGATGTTCAGTAAGGAGCGACTCGAACGTCTCACGCAGGTCATGCTCCCGCCGAAGTCGACGTCGATCCTGGAAATGAACCCGCACGCTCTGCACGAGATGCGGCGCGGTGGTCGCGTCATCCGCTTTGAAGCGGCGCTTGACATTTTTTAGGAGGCGCACAATCTCGGAAATACGAGACCGGTAGAGATTTGGGCGAGGTTCCATAACCAAACGAGCCGCCATGAGACGCTTCAGGTCCTGCTTGACCAAGGCGTCCCCCCGCACGCCTTTGAGCTCGGCGGCGATTTCTTCCGTCGTGGTGAACGTCTCGTACAGACCGAAATTGATCCGGCGCTGCTCAATGTTTTCCAGTGCGTTGAGCACCTGAAGCATTTCGGGCGTGACCGCCGCGGTTCCGGCCGGTCCTTCGTCGGGGGGCGGAATCTCATCCCAGGGTGCCGCGCCTGCCCCGCCGGCAGGCGCGGCACCAGGCGCCGTCCCTGGCCCGGCGCGCAGTTCACCGTCCACCTCATGGAGGGCGTTCTGGGCATGCAAGGCCAGAACCGCCTCAGTAACCGCGTCTTGACCGTACGTGTACCCGAGGTCCCGCCGGCTCATCGGCAGGGCGTGAATCACCTGCAACAGGCGGAACCGGACGCACTCGTAGGTGCCCCCGTCCTTTTTGGCTTGCGTATAGATCTCGAACGTCGGGTCGGCAGCGAGTTCGCTTTTCAGCATGGCCTCACTGACCCGGATCGATTTGGCGAGGCGCCACGCGGGCACGCGGCGGTATCGGTCACTGCGGAGAGCCTCACGAATTTGGAGGCGGAGTTGTTCACTGAGCATGAGCGTTCCCTTTCGGTGAAGGGCGTGGAGGTTGATGCGCTGCACGCCCTGATGGAGGAGCGGGTGAGAGAAATAACAGTGGAGGCGGTCAGGTCATCATAGGGACGGCCTTAGACGCACGGAAAACGCGGAAAGCAACTTGTGCAATCGCAGCCATTCGAGGATGTCGGGCGTGAGGTCTGCCAGGGTGGCGCGGCCGTCACCGGTGCACTCGAAGAACTCCAGCACCGCGGCTGGCAAGTCCAGTTCGACCATGGCGCGACGCAGACTGGCGTACTGCTCGGCCAGGGTCTGCGCTTGAGCGATGAGAGTGGGCGTGACCGGTTGCGGGGCCCGCATGCGGGCGTGCTCTTTGTTCAGCGTGCGCCACTGCCTGATCCGTCCGGTCCATTCGGGGTGACGTTCTAGGACGTCCAGCAGGGCGTCCGGCACAGGTG
Organism: Deinococcus rhizophilus; assembly: GCF_030271215.1. Taxonomy (GTDB): domain Bacteria; phylum Deinococcota; class Deinococci; order Deinococcales; family Deinococcaceae; genus Deinococcus; species Deinococcus rhizophilus. The sequence goes on from NZ_JASNGB010000022.1 coordinate 11,661, forward strand.
GCTTCAGGGCGTCCAGGTGTTCCTGCCAGAGCCGCTGACCATCAAGCGCCACCTCATCGGTCAGGTTTTTCAAGTTCTTCAAGGCCACGTGTACATCGTTGTCCAGCAGACTCAGGTGATTCTGCCGGGCGAGATTCCGGACTTTATCCAGTTGCTTGAGGGTTCCCGGGAGTGACCTGGGCTGCTCCGACTGGACGATGCCCGCCTGCACGAGCAGATGCCAGGTCTGCAGCCCGGCATTCAAAGCCTTGACAGCGTCCCGCAGACGGGTCTTACGGGTCGTGAGTTGCTCAACAGTCTCGGTTTCATCTTTCAGGGCGTGCACAAACTCAGCCCGTCGCTCCAGGGTGATCGCCAGGTCGCGAATCATGAGTTCACCTCCCGCTTGAGGGCTTGCAGGACATGGAATACCTCGTCTAGTTCGCCGATTACCTCGCGCGCCAGGCTGCCGGCGTCACCCTGCAGTTTGCCGATCGTTTCCGCCTGCTCCGCCTTCCGCAGGCTCTGGGTGAGGGTGCGGTTGATGGTCTGCAGGACGTCCCGGGCCCGGCGGGCGTCCACCCAGGGCACCTTGGCGGCGGCGTCAAGTTGATCTTCCGGCGTCTGCGCGTTCAGCAGACGCTCACACGTGCGCCGAATGGAGGGTAGAGGCAGTTCACTGAATTCCTTGGTCACCCGTTTGATTGTCTCGTTCGGCTCCATACCGTATCTGGTTTCTGTGACGAGCACACCGGCTTTCGCGGCCGCCTGCAGCGCTTTGTTGACCTCTTCAAGCGTGACTTTCAAATCTTCATCCTGGTTGAGGTGGGTGTCGAGCATCTCCGTCACCCGCGCCGCCTCTTGCGCCGCCTCCATGATGGCGGACGTCACTGAACCGAGCAGTTTGGCGGTCATGTCGCCCAACGCGTTCGGATCCCACGCCGCTGGAGGCAACGCGCCGCCCAGGCGCCGGCCTCGCCGTTTCATGCTGCCCAGCACCCGGGCCGCGTCCACCATGGCGACCTTCCCGGTCCCCTTGCGAATTCCGGCGAAGACCAGCAGTTCGTCACGCGCGCGGTCATGCGCGGTGCGCCACTGCTCCAACTGCCTGCGCCACCCGGCGGGCGCGTCCAGTGAAGGCTGCCCTGGGGGTTGCAGCATCATCACCAGCCATTCTTTCTGCGTGTCGCTTCCTTTTTGCAGGCCACTCGCGACGCCTTGCCAGTACAGCAGATCCGCCGCCAACGGCAGTGGGGTTTGCCCCGGTTGGCGGGGATCGACGACTGCCAGCACTTCTTGCGCCCAGGCGTCGACAGTCTCCGCCACCTGCCACGGCGCATCGGGCAGGTCCCGGGGCCACTCGCCATGCTTTTTGAAGTGCCGGTAGGCACCCAGAGCCAGGGCCACCTGCGCGCGGTCCTGGCGGGGCAGAGGCAACCTTAACTTGAACCCGGTGCCGCGCGTCGGGTTGGCCTGACCATCAAATTCCACGTTGCTGTGGCTGCCCCACAGGCCGCGCGCTTTCAAGGCGCCCAGGTCCAAGTTCAACGCTTCAAAGTCCAGTGCGTCGTTGACGGCAGCGACCACCTCATTTCTTAGTTCCGTCGCCGACGTCTGAGGCAACACCTCGCCGGCCGCCCAGTACTGCAGTGGGGTCCGTTTTGTCACGGTAGGTTGCACGTCTGGATCCTGAACTTCGATGTCCTCTGGGGAAGGCTCAGGCGGTACAAAGGCCTCACCGCTGCCCGTGAACGGGTATCCGAGGGCGTCGTGAATTCCCCTGGGCGCCGCGTACTGGGGCTGTCCAGCCCCCCAGATCCGGGCGACCGCCTCCGCCTGCTTCCGGCGAGCGGCATCCGGGATGGTGGTCAAACGCGCGACATCGGCGTCACTGAGCGGTTCGACCCCCGGCAGGTACGCCTGCTGGAAACGCCGGGTTGGGAATTCGAAGTCCGGCAGGCCCTCTTGCGCTTCCCCGAGTGTCTCCCGCAGCCCGCGCAGCAGTTCACGTGGATTGACCAGTTCCGGCACAGGTTGATGCCGCCGGTTGACAACGTCCAGGGCACTGGCATTCAGGGGATACAGGCCAACGGTGCCTTTGACGTTAGCCAGGGCGACACTGCCGAACGACGAGTGGCAGACCGGCCGGTACGGGCAGTCCGTGCAGGCCGAGTCGACGGTGGCGCCGGCGCGCAGGTGGTGCAGGTTTGCCTGCAGGGCGGCGTCGCCGTGGCGGGCCGCATTGAGATACAGGCCCGTGAGTGTTTCCCGGACGTCTCTGGTTTTTTTCTGACTGCCGGGTTTCACGTCCAGGTCCACGACGAAGCTCAGCCGGGTCCGGACGGTTTCCATGTCCTTGAAGTAACCAGTGGTGACAGCGAACGCCACTCGGATATCACAGAGGTCACGTTGATCATCGTCGATCAGCGCTTCTAGCAGGGGACGCTGGATACCCTGCAGCAATGCGAAGTCCTCGATCAGGAGAATCAAGGTCTTCTGTTGCCGTTTGAGGCTCTGCCGCACGTCCCGCATTAGGGACATCAGGTCGTCACCACTAAGGTTGTACAGCCGCTGCAGGGCCGGCGCCAGGAAGTGGTTCATGACCGCCACGGCCGCCTCGCGCACACCCGCGTTCGTGGAGAGTTGCTGGTACAGGCCCCTCACTTTCGCGCCGGCCGCCGCGACATCCCTAAGGGTCAGGGGAAGATCATGCGCCTGAATGGCAAACGCGGCGTCTTTGTCTTCGCTGCGTCCGTGCAGGGCTTCTTTGATCAGTCGCGTCAGGACGCTGGTGTCGGCGTCCAACGCGCGGCGCACGACGTCTTCCAGCAAGAAGGCGGGGAGACTGCTGCGGTAGAAGTCGAGTTCCTGCGCGGTGAGCGCGGTACCGTTGGCGCGTTTGATCTCCGTGCTGGGCGGCATGTGCTCGATCAGGTACGCAAGGTTGCTGCGCAGGTCCCATACGGCCTGGGTGACCGTCAACCCGTCCGCGGCGCGAGCCAAACGGTCGCGGAACTGGTCGAACACCTCACCCTGCAGTTCTTTGAGGATCAGGGTGATAACGTCCCGGAGGTTGGTGCTGTGCTTGGGGACGTTCACCACATGCCGGTCAGGGGTTCGTTCCACCTGCGTGTCCAACCACCGGATCAGGTGGGATTTACCGGAACCGCTCGAGCCGATGACGGGCACCAGCAGGTTGGCCCGTGCGGGACTCAGAAACTCATCGCGGAAGGCCTGCTCGTCATAGTCAACTTCGCCCTGATCCCCCTCACCCGCGCGGCGGGTCATCTGGGCGGGGCGGTGGGTGGCCAGAAACACGGCGTCACTGGGGCGGGCCGCGACGATGGTTAACACCTCCTCCAGAGCTTGCGGTTGCCAGCAGACGATCTCGCGGAATGGCTGGGGGGCGCTCACGCTTTCACCTTCGTCACTTTGATGTGGGAAACGTTCATCGTCGCGCCGTGTGGGAGGGTTAAGGTCCACTTTTCGGCGTCGGCGTGTGACAGCAGGACGCAGCGTTTTGCGCGTGTCAATGCCTTGAGGGCGGAACTGACACTGCCCGGCATCACGGTGTCCGTCACGGGTGGGAGGGCCGGCAGCGCCTCACGCCACCGGGCGTACACGTCCGCCACGGCAAACTCACCGGTGGTCGTGACGGCAGCCCACCCGTTGTTCAGCGCGCGGGTAGGGTCCGGCATCCATGCGCCGCCTATGTCGCGGGCCAGGCCCAGGTACCGCATCCACCGTTGAAAGTTGGAAAACTGTGTACCGTTGGGGATGAACTCAATGATGCCTAGTCCCCTCGTCTGGTAGTCGTCGAAGGAGTTCGCTTCCGGCGCCCGGTAAGCATCCTGCTCCAAAAACCACTGTGCAGCCTGGCAGAACCGCTCTTCCTGGCTCAGGACGGCGCGGCACAGGGCGTGAAGGTACGCACCGTCGTTCGGAAAGGTCTGCGCGGCCGTGACGGTGCCGTCCCGGTCTTCTATGAGGCCCAGTGCCTTGGCTTCACTTAGGGCACTCTTGAGGATGTCGCGGCCGTCCCGGTACCGGTCATCTTCAGGCAGGTGACTGTGCGGCACCAGCAGACGTGAGAATTCTTCCGGGGTGCCTGGCAGCAGTTTCGCCAGGTCGTACACGGCGCGGATGGCTTGTGGAAAGGCGTCCGGATTAACCAGAATGGACATGGAGACCTCAGTTCAGGGCGTGAAAACGCCAATGGATGTCGTACAGATCAAGGGGTTCACCGCCGGCGGTGGTGTGGTGCGGGGCGGCCAGCACTACCCGTTCCTGCGGCGCGCTGCTCAGCCAGGCAGCCGGAAGGTCCGTCGAGGTGAGGGGCGCCAGGCATACGGTCGGCAGGGGCGGCGCAAACAGCAAGTCGGCACTCTGATGGAGCAGCAGGGGTGCACGCGCACGGCCTTGCAACGCTTCGAGCGCTTCCCGGCTGAGCGTGCCCTCTGGATCCACCACCACGCACACGCCTTTGTCGACCAGAGCGGTCAGTAGTTGCATCTGGGCCGAGTAATCGTCGCAGACCGCGACCGTGACCCGGCCCAGGCGTACCCAGTGGGTCAGGTGGGCGGCGGGCGCGCGCCACGTCCTGACGTTTGGTACTGGATCGATCCCATCCCAGGCGTCCTGGCCTTGAGCTCGGCACACGGCGCAGCCGCCACACGCCGGCTGAGGATAGATGGCGTCCGCCGGGTCGGCGCCGGGGCCGTGCACGCTGTAGGCGGACACCAGCACGGACGACGCTTCAACCTGCCCCGTCAGCAGGGACCGGAGGACATCCAAGCTGCGCTGAGCCTCGTCGCGTTGGGCGGCGCGGACCGGCTCGACCGCTGCGTACCACGCCGAGGCGTCCAGGTGTTGGTCACTGCGCAGTTCAATCCACTGGGTGAGCTGGTGCGCTTCAATGGCTTTCTGGAACGCTTCGTCGCTGTCGTCCGCAGCGCGTTGAGGCGGGGGGGCGTCACTCAGGCGGATTAGACCAGCGCGGGCCATGAGGTTAAGGGTGTGCAGGTTCCAACTGCGGCTGCGCTGAGTGCTGTTCAGCAAGTCTGCGGGATTCAGAGCGTTATTCACGGCATATAGGTGGGTCGAGATCGGCCGAGCCGCTTGGAACATCCGCCGCCACCGGTCCAGGCCGCGGGCGATACTGATGCTTTTGGCACTCTCATTCTTAAGACCTTCGGCCACGATCCAGTCACTGGGCGTCACCAGGGCCAGGGCCAGGGACGCCCGGCCGTCCCGGCCGCCCCGCCCCACTTCCTGGTAGTACCGGTCAATACTCTCGGGCGCGCAGGCATGAATGACCGTACGGACGTGCGCTTGGTCGATCCCCACACCGAACGCGGAGGTGGCTACCATGATGTCGAGCGTGGCGTCCTGCCAACCCTGCACCGCCTGCCGGCGTTCCTGCGGGCTACTCTTCCCGGTTACCAGGCCCACCCGGTCCAGCCCCTCGGCTTTCAGGGTTTCGTATACATGCTGCGCGTCTACCACCCTGGTGGTGTAGATCACCAGAGGTTTGGGGGCGTGCAGGGCCGCCTCGATCACGGCGCTCCGGCGCTCCTCTGCGCTGGGCAGGGTGGCGGACCAGTACTCGATTTCCGGCCGGAGTTTCACCGCCGCGATGACTTCCATTGTGCCAGGCTGGCCGAACAGTTCCCGTAGCGCCTGAAGGTCATTGCGGGTGAGCGTAGCGGTCAGCAGCAGGGTTTTGAAGGCCTGTCCGTCCGGGCTGGCCTCTAGCAGGGCGCGGCGCAGGCCCGCGAGAATCTGAAACTCCGGGCGGAAGCCGTTACCCCACTGTGACGCCAGGTGCGCCTCGTCAATTACCAGCAGGCCCAGCCCACCGGTCTGTGCGACCTTGAACAGGGCTCCAGACAAGCCACTGACAAGCGCTTCAGGCGAGGTGATCAGCACGCCCTGCTGGCCCGCACGGATCCGGTCGTGAAACGCCCGTTTCTCGTCTACGGAAAGGCCCCCGTGGTACGCGAGGAGCGGCGGTAATTCGACCTCCGACCGGGTGGCGAAGTGACGCAGGGCGCGCTCCTGATCCAGAGCCAACGCGACCGTGGGCATCACCATCACGGTCAGGCGGCCAGCACCAACCATCTGCAGCGCTGGCACCTGCGCGACGGCACTCTTCCCGGTACCGGTGGGCAGGACGGCCAGCACCGTGGCGCCCGGCAGGGCGTACCAGAGGGCACGCATGGCCTGCTGCTGCCCGGCACTGCTGTACTCACCGAATCCACTCAGGGCCGTGAAGAGTGGATCGGCCGGCATGCGGTGAGGATGCCGCCGCCGGCGCTCGGCGGTCGCGGCGGCCGTGGGGTCAGTGCCAGCCGCGTAGGTCGGCGTCCAGGGGCGGGCGTGGAGGCGCAGGTGATTGGAGCCATGAGTTTCGGCGGTGACACTGCAGGCCGCCCACTGGGCCGGGGTGGGCCACGGCGTGCCCTCGGCCGGGGCGGGCACCACCAGGCTAATCTCCCCGCCCTGGTTCAGTGCCTCGTGCCGCAGAACCTGACGTGTCATGGAGGCCAAGTCAAGGCTGCTGGGATGGCCGCGCCGGGCCCGGAGCGCCGCGGAAGCGGCCACCCTGACCCAACGCCGGTACGTGGGTTCCTGAAACTGCTCATGCTCCCAGTCGCCCTGGAGCAGCGCGCTCTGCAGGCGCATGAACGCCGCACTGGCGCCGCTCAAAAGGGGTTCCTCGCCGAGAGCACCACGGTGCCCACCGCGTCCAGCGTGACGGCGGGCGTAGCAATGCCCTCGAGAAGGGCCTGCGCCACCAGTTCCTCCACCTTCAGGTCACGCGTGTCACTGTCGAGTTGACCGGCGGCCTGACGACTGCGCAGGATTCCGAGTCGTTCATCGATCATTGTCTGGGCGTACCGGTGGGCGTCCTGGAGCAGCTTCGTGAACACCGGGTCGGCCCGCAGTTGCGCGTCGGCAGTCGCGAAGACATGGTCACACATGGCCCGCCATACGCCCCGTGGTGCCAACTGATCCAGCACCCAGACCCGCTCAGCCGACAGGTTGTAATCGCCGTGGCCGTCATCGTAGGGACGGTCCAGTGCCGCCTTAGCTTCCGGGGAGACGGGGCGACCATCCTGATCCAGGTAGATCGTCCAGGTGGTCGGCCCGAGCAGGCCGTCCATGCGGCGGCCCAGGCTCGCTTCATCCAAGTGCTCGCGCGGCGCCAGGCGCGTGAGTGCCTGCAAGTTGCCGGAGACTGTGAAGTGCATTGCAAACGTGATGACGTCGTCTCCGGCCCAGCCTGGTTCGTGACGCCAATAGGCGTAGCTCCGCCCGCGGTCATCCCAGTTGATGTATGCGGTCATGGCGTCCACGAAGGGCTCACCAGCCCGCAGCAATGCCAGACCGTACCGCTGCGCGTCCCGACGGGAGAACGTACTGGGCCGCTGCAGGAGAGGATGCAGCACTTTGATTCGCTCCCAGTTTACCAGGGTTCGCTTCTTGTCAAAGGCGAACTGGACGCTGTGATCGTCATACACAGTTTTGAACTGCAGGGCGCTCTTGACCCAACGGGTGAAGGATCGGTCAAAGCCCTGCGCTTCAGTTTCATGGAGCGCCTCCATCTGCGCTTCGAGCACCTGCGAACCGTCCAACTGCATGGCATCCAGCATCTCAGTCTGCCGCACCCGGTCCAGTTCCGCTTCGAGTCTGGCGGGCAGGTCGGTCATCAAGCGCCGCTGCGACGCGGCGCCCTCAAGGGTCGCGAGACCGAATTCGTCCAGAAGGCTGTCCAGCAGCACCTGCACGCTGGCCACCGACGTGTTGTGGATGTCCAGAGGCCCGCCGAGCAGGTCCGCATGATGGCGGATCACGTCCGGCCACGCCTCACTGAGCACGGTACGCGACACGATCTTGCTGCCCCGCCCATAGCGGTCCAGGCGACCCAGACGCTGCTCAAGCCGGCGCGCGTCCAACGGCAAGTCCACGTGCACGACCAGATCGGCGCACTGCAGGTTCAGCCCCTCTTCTCCGGCTTCATCCACCACCAGCACCAGGGCGTCTTGATGCTCCCGGAACCACTTCACGGTCGCCGGCCCCTGAGCCGCAAGTGCAGCGCGGCGCGGTCCGAGCACCCGCTCGAGTTCGGTGAGAAGCCGCGCGGCGGCCGCGGGCCCGCTAAGAAACACCACTGTTTTCCCGTTCGCCTGACGGGCCGCCTGCGCAACAGCGCGGGCGACTTCCTGTTCGACGGCCGGGGCGTCCACGCGCTCTAACCGCTCGGCCATCACCGATAAGGCGTCACGCTCACCACTGGACAGCCCCTGGACGGCCAGGCGCTGCCGGACGGCCTGGATCCACTCGGGCACACCAATCACGGCGGCCGACCACACCTGCGTCAGCGCCTGCACAGCCGCGGATCTGTCGCCCAGATCGGTTTCCAGGTCCAGCACTTCGCGCCACGCATCGAATGCATCCCAGGCGGCCGCGGTGGCGGTCAGGGGCAGGGAGAGGCTGGGGCCCAGCGTTCGGCCACGTACCAGATGCTCCGCGTGGGTTTCCCGGCGGTGCCGTAACATCCGCCGGTGAAGGCGGTACGTTTCACTGATGTACGCCCGGAGGGACGACACCATCGAAGGGGCATTGGCGCACCCGCCGCGCAGATCCTGAATCATCTCGGCGACCCGCTGGTCCGCCGGGAACAGGCGCAGCAGGTCATCGAAAACTGTCTCCAGCATCGTGACTGGCATGTCGGGTTGCAATGCAAACGCGGCGTTGCCCAGCGCTTCTTGTGCCTGGACACGGGCGTGAAAGGCCGCCTCGTCCTTCAGGGCGTACACCTTCGGATCCAGCAGGTGCAGCATGCCGAGGTAAGCCCGGTGGTTGCTGGAAGCAGGCGTCGCCGACAGCAGCAGCACCCGGGGCGTGTGGGTGGCCGCGGCAGCCAGGACCCGGTACCGGTGCTGCTCTGCGGGTGGGCCGAACGCTTCACCCGCCACGTGGTGCGCTTCATCAATCACCAGCAGGTTACTCACTGGGATGTCCGGCGTGCCGTGCACCAGGACGTGCACGGTGGCCTGAGGGAAATCACGCAGACGGAACCGGCGGTCCAATTCATCAGTCCATTGATCGACCAAGTGCGGCGGAACGAGCACCGCGACGGTAGCGCCCGGTTCATCAATCAGCAGTTGCCGGATGATGATGCCGGCTTCAATGGTTTTCCCCAGCCCCACCTCGTCTGCCAGGAGGTACCGCGGAACCGGGTCGTGCAGCACCTGACGCACCACTTCAACCTGATGATCGCGCAGATCAATGGCGCTCGACAGCAGGGCCGGAATGCCAGCGCTTGCAGCCCGTTGGGCCAACAGATGCTTGACTAGGGGCCAGCGGCGTTCAAAGAAAAAGGGGGTCTCATGACCGTGTAACTTCAGCACTTCCATCGGCTCGACTGCCCCGCTCGAGCGCACAAACACGTCCGATTCAGGGATGATCTTTTCGACCCCGTTTGGGAACTGGACGATGTACACATCTATGGTGTCCCGCAATTCCGTCAACCGGCCCATGGTCCATGTGTCACCCTGGTTCACGTACACGCGGTTCTGGGGCCAGGGGTCTTGCCCACGTAATTCCTTGGTCGGCACCTCAAAGACCCGTTGCTTAGCCATGGAGACGAAATAACTGATGCGGCTAACGGGCCCGTTGACTTGGTGTACTTTGGCGAGGCCATAGTCTGGGTTTGTTGTCCAGACTGCCAGTTGACCTTCTCTAATGGACATGGGATTCGTCCTTTGTCTGTCAAGACAAAGCGGCGGGGCCGCTTGTGAGAATGGATAGGCGTGTGGTTTTAACGTGAGATCAGAGCGATGCGACTGGTAAGTCTTATATTGACTCGGAGGTGCAATGGCCAATGTCGCGGAGTAACACGGGCGGATACATCGTCACCTGTCATCGGGCGCGAAGTAAAAACGAGCACAGTTATGCATTAGTGCCCTGCCAGGATCCGGAGAGCATGCGGTAAGGTCATCATCAATAGGTCGGCGAAGATAGTTTTTTCACCCATTCGACACGTGATGCGTGAGACTTCCACACGTCGTGAAGTTAGCATGCAACTCGAGCTCAGGCACGCAACTTTACGTGTCCTCGGGCTTAGTTGTACTTCGGAGAATATTCAGCGGCGTCGTCCTAGCCCGTAAGGGCGATCAGGCTCTGCGGTACTGCGCCCGTGGCAAACCCCACCTCTGTCCCCTCAAGCCACTGCGCGAACTGCCGTGCCAGGAGAGGTAGGTTTAGTTGGCCCGGACGACTCCGGTCAGCGTCGCCCCCGAACAGCCCCAGTGTGTGCAGGGCCAGGCCTCGTGAAGGCCGATTAAGGAGAGAGTGGGGTCGCGAGGGCCATCTTCTGTGAGGACACAATGCCAACGGCTGACTGCCACGCGTTCAGTACGGTATCGGCTCCTTGATTGCGGATCAGTTTCATAACTCGTCGATTCTCCCGTTTCTCAAATGACGCGGCCCTCCCCCCGGACCTGTCAGTCGGAAGGTCAGTCCTGCAAGCCGTACATTGCTGCCCCCGCCCCGTGTGCCCGCGCCACCGCTTCTCGCAACTCCGGCGGCTCCAGCACCTCCACCTCGCCGCCCCAGCCCAGCACCCAGGGAATCAGTTCCTTCCAGCCGCCCACCGTCAGGACCACGCGGGTATGCCCGCTGGCCAGCACCCGGACTTCCGCGTTCTGCCCAAGGGGGGTCTCCCCTATTCGCTCGCGCACTTGCAGAGAGAAGAAGAGTTCGACCCGCACCGGCTCTCCCGGCATGATGCCCCAGGCATTCGACAGGAACTTCAGCGGATGGAAATCTTCCGGGATCTCGCATTCGTCGGCCAGCAGGGTGGCGTCCCGCATCCGGGAGAGCCGGTAGACCAAGGGCCGCCCGCCTTCCCTGAGGCGATTGACCCCGATCGCGTAGGCCTGACGGTTCTGCGGACTGAGCTCAATGAAGTAGATCGCGAGCTCGACCGGGGTCACCCGCTGAGGCGAGTGGTACGCGAAGCGCAGCACCCGGCCCTCCAACCAGGCCTGCGCGGCCAGCTCGAACGTACGGGAGCCCGCCCCATTGGGTTTGCCGCGGTACGCCTCACTCGCCAGGGTGGCCACCCGGCGGGCGCGTTCGGGAAGCTGTCGCGAGAGCTTCTCCATCGCCCGCAGGTAATGCTCGTTGTACTCCGCCGCGTGGTGGTAGAGCATCCGCGTCGCCGAGTACACCGCCAGGGCCTCCACCGGGTTGAGGCTGGTCACGCGGACAGGGCGGCGATACCGGCCCGCGGGCGACACCTCCAGCAGGCCCCGGTCGATCAGGGTCCGTAGGTCCCGCTGCACGCTGCGCAGCTGGTTCTCCGGCAGGCCCAGTCGGCGCACCAGGTCACGGGCGCTGCACTCGCCCTCGCCCAGGCAATCGAGCAGGTCGAGGATGCGCTCGGTCTTGGTGGTCGCGGTCATGGGTCAGTTCTCCAGCTGGGCGTGCATGTGCTCGCGGAACTTCAGGAAGAGGTACTTCAGCCCGTCGAGGCTGCTGAGCAGGACGGCGCGGAAGCTCGTTTCATCGGGCAGGTAGGCGTTCACGCTGGCCGAGACATTGCCCTCCAGCACGGTCACGCGCCCGATGCGGACGTGACGGTGGGCAAACATCGCCGCTTCTAGGGCGCGGGTCCGCTCGGCGGCGTCTTCGATCGGCCAGAAGTACGGCAGCACCAGGGTCAGGACCGTCGGCTCGTCGGTGGCCGTGATCACCAGGTAGGTGCTGCCCTCGTACTTGAAATAGACGTCTCCATCATCGTCCAGGTGGGGCCGGAAGCCTTCTTCCGCGAGAAAGTCCAGCATGGCGACCACGTAGGGGGTCGGAACGACTTCGGGGAGGGTCACTTCACTCATCGGTTCGGTCATCACGTCTCCTTGAAGGCCGCGTCGCACACGCCGCGAAAGGCACAGAAGCGGCAGGCGGATGCGGAGGGGGTCGGGCGAATTCCAGGGCTTCCAGCCGCCGAGCGGTGTCCTGCACCAGGGCGAGACTCGACACGGCATCCCGGAAAAACGCTTCCCGTTCGCCCGGGCGCAGGGGCCTCCACCCGGATTCCTGCAGGGCCTCCCGTGCCCACTGGGTCAGGGTCAGGGCGCGGCCCGCGCCCCGCAAGCTCCCGCGCACGTCCCGGCCCGCCTGCACGTTGGGGACGACGGGCAACAACCCGGGATGAAACCGCTCCCCCAGGCCCGTCAGCAGGATGCTGGACGCCGGGTGATGCAGCAGCAAGCGGGTCACGCCCCTACCCTATCCAGTGCGCTCTGACCACGCCCGCACATTTGCGGCCCCGCACTCAGCTCGCCAGGCACCACAGGTCCTCCACGGGAGGCACGTCGCGGTAGTGCAGGCGGTAGACCGTCACCAGCACACCGTCTTCCACGACAAAGCGCATGTCGCCCAGGGCGTAGAGCCTCGCCTGGCCGGGTCTCACGCCATGAAAACGGGCCCGGCGCAGCAACCGGCGCAGGCGCTGCTGGGTGGCGGACCAGCTCAGATTGCCCGCAAAGCGTTCCCGGTAGCGTTCAGCGG
>NZ_JASNGB010000220.1 GCF_030271215.1 Deinococcus rhizophilus
GGGCAGGTACATCGCGAGCGCCTCGGCGGGGTCGGGTTGGCGGGGATGGTGGGCAGCCTAAAGCTGTGACTGGTTCAGACCCGTGACCTGAGTAAGGAAAGGGTTGTTGGCAGGAGACGGCATTTCTTCTTACGCAATCCAGTTCCAACCGGCTGCACTGTCGATAGCCGTAGCGGCACACCTGCTAGCAGTTCGTTCAGGATGCTCCTAGTCTGTGCCTGAGGCCGGATCACGAGGGCTCCATCGACGAGGTCGACGGTGGCAGGGGAGCCGTCCTGGATCCCGAGAACCTCACCCATGTCAGCATGCAGATGGAGGGTCAGTCGCCGGAGATCCGGCCGATCATGTCCATCCTGTGAACTCAAATGCCCGCGGCGTTCAGGAGCGCCCCCAGGACGATGCGTGCTTGACCGATCTCGACGGCTTCGGCCACGGTCCTGTCCCCGAACACGGCGTGACGATGGGTCATGAAGTAGTAGACGCCTGCCTCGGTGCCGTTGACGGCCCAGGCTGCCCTGCGGATGTCCTCGATGGTGATGGTCTCCTGGTCGCTCAGGGCAATGAGGTCTATAGGCTCCAGCGGCACCACACGAATGCCCGCATTGTTCATGACGGCCTCCTGCTTCCAGGGTAGGGCTCAGGGCAAGGGGGCTCCAGCATGGCGGCTGGTGGCACCCTCCTCACTGGATTCCCTGACGCTCCAGCAGGACGCGCAAGTTGGCCGCGGCGATCACCGCATCGACGTCCTGCTCGTGCCGCCACCGTCGGACGAGCTGCGCGGCCGCGTACGCGAGCGCTCCCCGCTGTCGCTCCGTGGGCTGGGGCACACGACACATCGCCTCGACCACCGTCATGAGTTGCTCCCGTTCCCGCTGCGAGTTCGGCGGCTTCATCCACGGGTTGGAGCTTCCAAGCTGGAGGCCGGGTGCCCCCCCGTGCCCTTCGGCGAGTTCCTCCAGGTGGTACGGCAAGTCCACGTCCGCATGCGCCGCCGCCACGACCTCCCGGTACAACGATTGTTGCTCCGAACGGGCGACCAGAGCTACCCGGTAAGCCCGGTAGATCAACTGCTGCGCGACCGAGAGGGGACGGACACGGCTCAGGTCGGCCTTGAGCTCCATGGGCTCACTGGTCAGGGTCGACAGCAAGTACGTCAGGGTGTGGAGCTGGATCAGCGCCTGTGACGGCGCTGAGGTGGAGGTCGCGGTCAGGTCTCCCAGCTCCGCTCGGAGCCGGTCAGGGGTGACCAGGTAGGGCTGGAGTCCCGTGACACGGACCACGTGTGTGGCGGCGATCTGGCGGGCCTCTTTGGTCGTGAAGCCTGTTCCCTGGCTACCTGGCTGGCCTGCGGCCAGTTGCTCCCCATACCCCCGCAAGGCCCGGAGGACTTCTTCCAGATGGGGTGGAGGCGATGGGTCTTCCCGGAAGCCACGGTGGTGGTCGAGGTCGTGGATGAGGCCGAGCAATTGCAGGGTGATCCAGGGGAGAGGGCCTTCAATGGGTGGGGTGCCGGGGAAGTCGGGGGAGGCCATACCCACAACGTACTCAAAAATAATACTCATCGTCTATGGAAATCGGATCTGAAGTTGCGGGTGAGTGGGGGGGTGACTCCGCATCCCCTGCGTCTTCGTTTCGCCCAGAATGTTCGTGCTCTTCGCAAGGCCCGTGGGCTGACCCAGGAGGTCTTGGCAGAGCTGAGCGGGCTGCACTTCACCTACATCGGAGGCATTGAGCGGGGCGAGCGCAATCTGGGCATCGACAACATCGGCCGGATCGCCGATGCCTTCGGGCTGGACGCGGCAGACCTGCTGAGGCAGGAACCAGATACACTGGTTGACTCTGGCAATGGCCCCCAGAAAAGTTAGAGGGCGACTCGTGATGGACCCTAGGCGGTGTGGTGGGTGCTCGACGGCCCGGTCATTTTGCTTTCAATAGCGGAGAGCGTTGCCGTCGTCTTCCCGCTGTGGCTCCCTTCACTAGGCGGCGGGGAATCACTTGGGGTCACCAGAGACTGCGAACAGGCGGAGGGTCAGTCACTGGCTCTTTGGCCGGTCGTGTCCAGCCTGTGGACTCAAATGCCTGCAGCGTTCAGGAGTGCCCCCAGGACGATGCGCGCTTGACCGGCCTCGACCGCCTCGGCCACGGTCCTGTTCCCGAACACGGCGTGGCGCTTGGCCATAAAGTACTCGGCACCCTCATCGGTGCCGCTGACGGCTCGAGCGGCTTTGCGGATGTCCTCGACTGTGATGGTCTTCTGGTTGCTCAGGGCGATCAGGTCTATGCCGTCGTCCGGAATCACACGAATGCCCACACCGTACAAAGCGGCCTCCTCCTTTCAGGGTAGGCAGCGGGGCCAGGGAGGACTGTGACCAGCCCATGCTGTCGCCCGTCCACGACCATCGCTTGCAAATCTATATAGCCCTATGTAGACTTGCGGCATGTCAGGTCTTCGGATGTCTCTGCCCACCCTGCTGGTGCTGCGTGCCCTAGCAGAACAGGGCGATCAGCCGCTCTACGGGTACGACCTGATGCGACGCACCGAACTCAAGAGCGGCACCCTCTACCCGATCCTCACCCGCCTCGAACGGCATGGGTACCTCAATAGCGAGTGGGAGGCCGTCGACCCAGCTCAGGCCGGTCGTGCAGCCCGGCGTGTCTATACCCTGACCCCGGAGGGCCACACCTTCACCCAGGCCGAATTGCGCAAAGCCCAGCAGGCTCTGGGAGGCCTCACCCATGCGTAGGTCCGTGGACGAACAGGCCCGACGTCTGGTCCTTCGGGCGGTGCGCCGCCTGCCCCGCAAGCTGCGGCCTCTGTATCAGGAGGAATGGCTGGGAGAACTGCTGGGCATCGAGTCTTCAGCAGAGCGGCTGGCCTATGCCCAGGGACTTCGCGAAGCAGCATGGGGCATTCGGCGCGAACATGATCCTGAGGAGGCTTTCGTCGGTGACGTGATGCGGGTCTGCCTGGGAAGCAGTGTCGTCCTGATCTTGCTCAGTGGACTGGGCGTCGCGCCGGATCTGCTTCGGCTGCTGTCACACAGCATCGTCTATGGATTCATCGTCCTGGTGTTGAGTCACCTGGCGGCCAAGAGTGTCCTGATCCTGCCGGAGCTTCGCCGGGTGTGGTGGCGGCTGGGTGCGATGACGCTGCTCGGCCTGACGTGTGGGTTCTTCGGCCTGGCCCTCCTGGCCTGGTGGAGTGCGCTGCACCCGCAGGCCCTCCTGTTGTTGGTCGCCTTCGTCGCCCTGGGGATCTACACCGCACGGCGGTTCCATATCCCCAGAGCACCCCGGGCCCGCTAACTCCCCGAGGAGGCCCTGACGATGACTCTCTCACCTGACCACTCCACGGCCAGTCGTCATCAGGGGGTCGCCTACGCGGCCAACGTCGCGGGGGAGGTGGTCCGTCCCCACACCGCGCCTCGGGGAGAGCCGTACACCTGCTTACTCTGCCAGGAGCCAGTGATCCTGCGGCGTGGCCTGGTCCGGGTGCCCCACTTCGCACACCGGGCGGACTCCGCGTGCAGCGCTTCGGGAGAGAGCATCGAGCACGCGGCGTTCAAACGGCTGCTGGCGTCCGGGCTTCGGAAGCACTGCCGCTTCACCGCTCAGGTGAAATGCCCAGGCTGTGGTCAGGACCAGACGACCACCTACCCACTGAGCCCAGGCAGCGAAGTTCGGGAGGAAATCACGGTTAAAGGGTTCCGGGCGGACGTGGGCATCGTGCGGGGAGGGGAGGTGGTGCTGGCCTTCGAGGTGTACGTCACCCATGAGGTGGGCGGCGAGAAAGCCCTGGGGCTGCCGGTGCCCTGGTTGGAGGTCGCGGCCAATCCTGCTGGAGTCCAGAACCTGGAGAAGAAGCCGACCGTGCGGGTCCTGGACACGAACCTGTTCCGTCACCGGCCTTGCCGGGCCTGTGGGCAGAGTGCAGGGTCCAGGGCCGAAGCGGAGCACCTGCCATCGCAGACAGTCTGTGCGCCGCACCAATACACTGAAGCCATGGGTCCCCTGGAGCGAATTACCGTCGACCCACGGCAGTGTGGTGGACGTCCCTGCATCCGCGGAATACGGATCCGGGTGAGCGACATCCTCGATCTGCTGGGCCAGGGCGTTCCTGAGGGGGAGATCCTGGAGGACTACCCCGATCTCGAGCGCGAGGACATCCACGCCGCGCTGCTGTATGCCGCACGCTACCTGAATCATCCGCGTCTGAGCGCCTGAGATGCCGGAAGGTCCCTACTGGCTGGATGCGCAGCTCCCGCCCTGGCTGACCTAGACGTTTGGTGTACCGGCCTACAGCGCGAGCTACCTGG
>NZ_JASNGB010000221.1 GCF_030271215.1 Deinococcus rhizophilus
CGGGCGCGGGGCCCGGCGCCCCCGGTGTTCGCGCCGGTGGTGCGCACGCAGCAGCGCCACGATGTCCTCGGCGAGCGCGACCCTGCGCCTTCCCGCCTCGGTCTTGGGTTCGCCGACGACGTCCTGACCTGCACTGTTTTTTACCAGGTTATGCCGCACCGCGAGTTCCTGGGCGTCCAGGTCCACATCGCCCCACTGCAGGGCGAGCAGCTCGCCGCGGCGCATGCCGGTGTGCAGCGCGAGGGCGAACAGCGGATGGAGTCGGTGGCCACGGGCAGCCTCCAGAAAGCGGGCACCCTGCTCGGGGGTCTAGACCGTCAGTTCCGGCCGCAGCACGTGCGCAAGCCGCGCGTGCTGCGCGACGTTGCCGGGGACGAGTTGCCAGCGCACCGCCTGCTGCAGCGCCATCCGGAGCACATGCAGGACCCGCCCCGCCAGGCGCGGACCGGACTCCGTCTGGAGGTGGCCAACCAGGTCTTCCACGTCCAGGACCGTGAGCTGTCCCAGGGGCCGGGTCCCCAGGCTGGGCAGAACACGCTCCAGGGCCTGAACGTAGCCTCGCCAGGTGGATGGCCGGACATCGCGCGCCTTGTAGTCCAACCAGCGCAGCAGCAGGGCGTGCATGGAGCCGGGAGAGGCCCCCGGTGGGAGCGCGGGAGGACGGGCCGTCTTGGGACGGGCCTGGCCCTGAGGCAGGGTGCGGATCAACTTCCGCAGCGCCCGTTCCGTTGCTGCCCGGGTTCGGCGGCTGACCGACTTGCGCCGGCGCTTGCCGGTGACCGGATCACAGTAGATGGCCAGGCCCCGGTAGCCCACCACCTTCCCTTTCCACACCACCGGGTGCACGGTGCCTTCGCCGACTCGTCTGCGAATTGCCATGGGTATGGACATGCCAGAGGGACTGCCGCAGCGCAAGGCCGCACCGCCCGACACCGCTCCAGCTCGCCTCAGCTCGTGGTGGACCGACCTTCAGCCGGGGCCTGGGCCAGTCGGACCGCGCGCGCCCTGCCCGCGGCTGTGCTCAGGTACCTCGCCTGAGGCTGAATCCCCACGCGGGGCAGATCGAGCCGGTCGGCGTCCCAGCACGCGCCCACGGTGGGGTCATCGGTGGTCTGGCCGCTGACGTGGTGTTCGCAGGCCCATTTCAGCCGCTCGAGCTGGGCGTCGGTGAGGCCTAGACGGGCCTGGTAGCGGCCGACCAGCCTGGCGGCCCGGCGGCCGTGGAGAAGATCCGCACCCTCATCGCGTCGGGCCGCGTCATGGAAGAGGCCGAACCAGCGGGCCACGGCGACGTCGCCGCCCTCCGCCTGCGCGAGGCGCACGGCGGTCTCTTCAACGCGCTGCCAGTGATCGGGGCCATGCAGGGAGCCGGGGCCGAGGGCGAACTGGCCGATCAGCTCGGCTTTGATCGCCGCGTACGGGTCGGCCGGCCGGGAATCGAGGGGGGTCATGGGGAGAAGCATGCCATCCCCTGAGCTGGCCGGGCAGCCTTCCCTGGGCAGGACGCGGCCAAGACGCTGGATGAGCCTGAAAGCACCGGATCCGAGAACCGGACGGCGACGTGCGAGACCGTGCGGATTCTGCTGGCGAATTCCCAGGGCAGAGCTCACAATGAGAAATGTTGCGTCCCACCGCGATTCCAGAGGTCCCGGCTGAAACTGCTCGCATCGCCCGCGCTGCGTTTCCCAAGGGTGCACCGTTTCTCTGCCTGCGCGACGAACTCGGCGTTTTCCTGACCGATCAGGACTTTGTCCATTTCTATCCCCAGCGGGGGCAGCCTGCGGCTGCCCCGTGGCGGTTGATGCTGATCAGTGTGATGCAGTACGCCGAAAACCTGACTGACCGTCAAGCAGCTGACGCCGTGCGGGGTCACCTCGCCTGGAAATACGCCCTGTCGTTGGAACTGGATGACCCCGGCCTGGATGCCAGTGTGCTCTGTGAATTTCGGACCCGTCTGCTCGCAGCGCCTGAACCGCTGATCTGGCTGGATCGTCTCCTGTCTCTGTGCGCTGACCGGGGGCTGCTCCACCGACACGGCAAGCAGCGCACCGATTCGACGCATGTCCTGGCCGCCATCCGCGTCATGAACCGTCTGGAACTGGTGACGGAATGTCTCCGTGCAGCCCTGAATGCCCTGGCCGCTTTTACTCCAGATTGGCTGCGTGAGACGGCAGACCCGGAGTGGTATGACCGCTACGGACACCGCATGGGAAACTACCGATTTCCGAAAAGTGACCGGGCTCAGTACCTGACAGGTTGAGGGAAATGGCGTCCAGGACGCAGAAGGGAATGGAGAAGGGCGGCAAAAGGGGGTGTGATCCATCCCTGTGCCGCCCGCTCGCATGTTGACACGCTCTCCCAGTACCTGAAAGAGCGTCTGTCTCATCTCCGTTGAGATACGCTCCTCCGGGTCGCTGAGGTTTTGTTCGGGATCATCCAGGCTGAGTCCACCCTGCACCGGAAGATCGCCGTGCACATTGACCGTGACGCGACGCCCGCGTCTATTGCGTATGCTGGCCAATCCGGCACCCGCTGGGTCTCCCGCAGCTTGCGTGCAGCAGGGTCAGGGGCGACGAAACTGAGGACATGGACCTCCCTCTTTTTCCCGAGACCTGGCAAGT
Source organism: Deinococcus rhizophilus (assembly GCF_030271215.1). GTDB lineage: Bacteria > Deinococcota > Deinococci > Deinococcales > Deinococcaceae > Deinococcus > Deinococcus rhizophilus. Next base: position 2,622 of record NZ_JASNGB010000221.1, read on the forward strand.
GCTCGACTCGCAGGTGGAAGGCACGCGGCTGATCCTGCTGGTGCAGGATCAGCGTTCTGGAGTGGCCTGTCCCACCTGTCAGCAGCGCAGCTCCCACGTTCACAGCCGCTACATCCGGCATCCTCATGACACTGCTCTGGGCCAGCATGGCGTGACCCTGCGGGTCCGGGCGCGGCGGTTCCGTTGCCGGAACCCGAACTGCCCCCACACGACCTTTGCGGAAACCTGGCCGGGCTGGCTGGAACCCCGCGCACAGCGCACCTGTCGCCTCGCCCAGAAGCAGGGTCGTGTGGCCCTCAGTCTGGGAGGAGAGGCTGGCCACCGGCTCCTGGCCCACCTCGGCGAACCTACCAGCGCCGATACCCTGCTGCGGCTGATTCGTCGCGTTCCCCTCCTTCCCGCCGAGACCCCGACGGTGCTGGGGGTGGACGACTTCGCTCTGCGACGACGGAAAACGTACGGGACTCTCCTGATCGACCTGGAGCGCCGTCAGGTCGTGGACCTGCTTCCGGACCGCCAGGGTGCCACCCTGGCGACGTGGCTGAGAGCACACCCGGGGGTAAAGATCATCTGCCGGGACCGGGCAGGGGAATATGCCCGTGGGGCGGCTTCCGGCGCGCCGGAAGCTCAGCAGATCGCGGACCGCTTCCACCTGATCGGCAATGTTCGGGACACGGTCGAAGCCTGGTTGCGGCCCCAGCGCGCCCACCTCACTGCACCGCCAGAACCGGCACAGGGGGAGGGGACGAGCGGTCCGCTCCAGCCCCTCCCCACAGGACGCCCCTCGACCAACCAAAAACGCATCGAACGGACGGTGACCAAACGGCAACACCGACAGGCCCGGTATGATCAGGCCGTCAAGTTGCGTGACAGAGGCCAAAGCTACAAGGCCATCGCCCGCCAGGTGGGGGTGGCCCGCAGCACGGTGACCGAATGGCTTCAACACGAGGGCAAGCTGACGCGGAACACTCCACCCAGTGGCATCACGCCTTACGCGGCCTACATCCGTAGCCGGATGGCCGAACCGGAGTGGACCGTGACCCAGCTCTTCCACGAGGTGATCGAGCAAGGATACCGGGGCGCATTCAGCGGGGTTTCCACTTACGTGCAGTGGCTCAGGGAAGGACATGAACCTCCGTCCATCGCCGATCAGCAAAGGCTGAGCCTGCCCCGGGAGAAGCGGCTGGGTCCTGCTCAGGTGGCGTGGTGGTTTACAACGCGACCTGACAGGCGTTCAGAGGCGGAGACCCGCCGCTTGCAGGCAGTGTTCGATCGGGTCCCACGAGGACAGGAAATTTACCAGTTGGTGCAGGACGTGTTGGGCTGGCTGAGAGACGCGCCGAGGTCGGGAGCTGCGCTCCTGACCTCTTGGATCGAACGGGCGCAGGCCACTGGATTACCTGACCTCCAACGGTTGGCGCGAAGCTTTCGAAACGACTTCGCCGCCATTTGCGGCGCCATCGAGTCTCCCTGGAGCAACGGGCAGACGGAAGGGCAGGTGAATCGGCTCAAGATGATCAAGCGCCAGATGTTCGGCCGAGCCAAATTCGACCTGCTTCGGCAGCGCGTCCTCCTCGCCTGACTCTGCTGCACGCAAGCTGCGGGAGACCCGACCCCCGCCGGATTACGCCAGCGTACGCATCTATCACCCGGATGGTCGCGCGGACCTTTCACGAAACGAATCTC
>NZ_JASNGB010000222.1 GCF_030271215.1 Deinococcus rhizophilus
ACCTGGGAACTGGGGCGGGCGCTGACCTGCACCCGCCGCCCCCGCTCCGGCCTGCTGCGCCGGGACTGTCCGCTGGCGGCAGGGCCGTCGCCCTGGCCGCTGATCTGGCCGACTCCAGCGGCCCCGGCCGGGGAGGCCCACGTCTATCCCCTCTACCGCCGCAGCGGCTATACCGGGACGGACGGGGCCCTGGTGGACCTGCTGGGCGCGGCCCGGGGGCGGCTGGACCTGATCCAGTCGCAGATCGGCGGCACCGTGGGCTGCGTGGGCGAGCTGTCCGAGCTGGCGGGGTGTGCCCTGGAACGGCAGCTTCCGGTGTGGCGGGCAGTCGTCTCGGCCATCCGCGACCACGGCGTCACGGTCCGGCTGCTGCTGGACTACGACCCCGCCCTGCAAGCCGAGACGCTGGGCCTGCTGCGGGCGATGCGCCTCGAACTGCGTGGGCTGGGGCTGGACGACCACCTCCAGACCCGCTGGTACGGCACCGAGGGCGGCGTCCACACCAAGATGATCGTGGTGGACGGCGAGATGCTGGTCGTCGGCAGCCACAACCTCCATTTCTCGTCGTTCGGGCGCACCGGCCTGGTCGAATATTCGCTGGCGACCAGCGACGGGGCCGCCCTTCGGGAAGCCCAGGCCCTCTTCGACTTCGAGTGGGCGCGGGGCACGGCGATCCGGACGCCGTGGTGGTTGCCCGCGCTGCCGGACGGGGTGTAGCGGAAGCGTTCAGCCGTCGGCGCTCAGCCAGGGCAAAAGGCCGGGTCGGGATGCCCGGCAACCGTTGTGTTCTCACTCGCTCCGCTCGGGTTGAACAGTTGGAAGTTGGAGAAGCTGTGCAACCGGAATATTGATCACCGCATCGTGCGCGGCAGCTCCTGCGTCGGCAGAATCTTCCTCGGCTCGCGGAACTCGATGTTCTCCCACTCGCCTTCCTCGACGACGTCCAGCGCCGGGTTCAGCGCCCGGAAGTGCGCGACCACCTCCTGCACGAGGTCATCCGGCGTGCTCGCTGCGCTGGTGATGCCCAGCGCCTTGATACCCGTCAGGTCGAGGCCCGCGAGGTCGGCGGCCGTCTCCAGCCGCTCGGCCCGGCCGCACAGGTCGCGGGCGAGTTCCAGCAGGCGCATGCCGTTGCTGGAGTGCGGGCTGGTCAGCACGAGGAAGGCGTCGACCTGCGGCGCGATGGCCTTTACCGCGTCCTGGCGGTTTTTCGTGGCATAGCACAGGTCTTCACTGGGCGGCACCACCAGCGCGGGAAAGCGCCCCCTGAGGATGTCCACCGTCCGCCGCGTGTCGTCCACGCTGAGGGTGGTCTGGGTCAGCACCACCACCCTCCCCGGGTCGGGGACCTCGACCGTGTAGGGGTCGTGCAGCCCCTCGTCCGGCCCTTCCTTATGACGCTGCCCCAGCACGCCCACCACGATGGTCTGCTCGGGGGCCTCGCCGCGCGTGCCGATGACCTCCTGGTGCCGGGCGCTGTCGCCGATCAGCAGGATGGTGTAGCCCTCGCGGGCGTACTTCTTGGCCTCGGTGTGGACCTTGGTGACCAGCGGGCAGGTCGCGTCGATGGTCGCGAGGCCCAGCGACCGCGCCCGCTCGCGCACCGCCGGGCTGACCCCGTGGGCGCTGAAGACGACCGTCTCGCTGCCCTGCGGCAGCCCTGAGATGTCGTCCAGGCTCTCCACGAACTGCACGCCGCCCTGCCGCTCCAGCCGCTCCACGACGGTGTGGTTGTGAACGATGGAGTGGTAGACGGTCAGCGGCCCCGTCTCCTGCCGGGCGGCCTTTTCCACCGCCCCGATCGCCATGACGACCCCCGCGCAAAAGCCGCGCGGCTTGGCGAGGTGAATGCGTTCAATCATGAGCTGGCCTCCCGGTCATGGGTTCAGTGTAGGGGGCAGAGGGGAGGGCAAATGGGCCGTCAGCTCCCAGCGGTCAGACGTCAGCAGCGGGCAAGCTGAGGGCTGAGAGCTGAGAGCTCAGTCCACCACCTCGAACCCCAGCCGCTCGGCCTGCTCCACGAAGAAATTGATGTTCTCGGTCAGCGTCTGCGGCCCCAGGCTCTTGCGGTGGTGTTCGCCCGTCGCGGCGATGATCAGGGTCTCCGCGAGACAGGCGGGCACCGCGCCCTCGCCGAACTGGAGGTCGATGTTGCTGGTCATGCCGCCGGGGGGCCGCACCACGCCGCCGGGAATCAGGCGCACGCCGGGAACCTCCAGCACGCTCTCGTGCGCGTCGGCGGGGCGGCCCTCGTCGAAGATCCAGGTGCCCGGCTTGACATGCTCGGGGAAGATCACCGGGTTAGGGTCGGAGGTTGCGCTGAAGATCAGGTCGGCTTCCTTCAGCGTGTCGTAGCTCGTGGTGGTGACGATCTCGGTGTCCTTCGCCGCCCGGCGCAGGGTGTTGGCGGTGCGTTCCAGCCGCTCCATGTCGCGCCCGATCATGATGACCTTGCCGACCTGCGGGGCAATGGTCCGCGCGATGCCGAAGGCGACCACCCCGTTGGCTCCCACGATGCCCGCCGTGGCCTGCCGCAGATCACGCCCCGCCGCCTGAAAGTGTTCCAGGATGCCGGGGATCGCTGCCTTGATGGTGCCGCTGGTGTACGCGCCGCCGTTGGTGATGGTGAGGTCCGGCACCGCCGCCTGCACGTCCACGCCCTTGTTGCCCACGACGCTCCAGAAGGCGCCCAGCCCGAAGACCTCGGCTCCCAGCTCCTGCGCCAGCCGCGCGCCCTCGATGGCCCGCCGGGTGGCGAGGTCGGGCTGGTCGCGGAACACGTCGGGCAGCAGGGGGCTGCTCAGCAGGTAGCAGCGGATCTCCTTGCCCTCATTGGTCTTGATGCCGTGCAGTTCGCCCACCTTCATGGGCCGCAGGTTCTCGGCCATGCGGCGCACGCTGGCCTCGCTGATCACGCCCCGGTCCACCAGCGGTTTCATCCAGGCGAAGCGGCGCGACTGCCAGAAGTTCTCCAGCGTCATCGGGTGGATCATGAAGGCGGTGACCACCTGATCGGCCCGCTTGCCCGCGACGGGCACGTCGCCCAGCGAGCGCGGCTCGGTGCCGTCCATCATCCGGCCCAGGTTCTCCTTGAAGCGCCACCCGGCCGCGACCAGCAGCCCCAGCGCCCCCAGCTTGGCCGGAATGCCCAGCGGTGACACCGCCACCAGCGCGGCAAAGGCCAGCAGCCCCAGCAGCGTCGCCCCGCTCGCGTAGCCCCAGTAGCCCAGCACGGCGGCGTACACGACCACGGGCAGCACCGTCAGCCACAGGCTCAGGCCCGTCACCGACAGCCCCGCCAGCACCCCCAGCAGCACGAGGTTGCCCCGGCCACGCGGCGGCGTCTGGCCGTACACGAACCGGGGCGGGTTGAGGTGCCCCAGGTACGCCGCCAGCCCGGCCAGCACGCACACCTCCGGCGATCCCAGGGCCGAGGCCATCAGCACGGCCAGGAAGCCCTTGGCCGCGTCCAGCCCCGCGCCCGCCGCCGCCGGGCCGGGGCCGACGCGCCGCAGCACGTTCTCCACGCCGAGGTTGTAGGCATTGTTGACCCGGGAATCCACCCCCAGCCGCCGCAGCAGCCAGTGGCCCAGCGGCAGACTCCCCACCAGAAACGCGAGCACGAGGAGCAGGGCCGACAGAAACGCCATGCGGGGCATTCTAGCCGGGTTGGTCAGAGGGGCAGTGTCCCAGGCGTCCGGGTCTCAGGCGTCTGGAGCGGGCCGGGCCGGATACCCCCCCTTCTCGCTGCTGTGCCCGGGCCGGACCTTCAGTTCGGGCCGAACGTGGTGCGCGGCGTGGTTGGCCGCGACCGCCGCCTGCGCGAAGGCCACCGCCAGCAGCTTGAAGTCCCCCCCCGACCGGGCGAGGTCGCCCACCACGTAGACGCCGGGCAGGGCCGTCTCGCCGCCGGGACCGTCGGGGACATACTCGCCCTGCCACTCCAGCGGCCAGCCCGCGAGCGGGGAGAGATCGGGGAGGTAGCCGTTCAGGACGAGGACCGTGTCGGCCTCCACCTCCCGCACCCCGTCCCCCAGGGTCAGGACCGCGCCCGTGGGCGTCAGGCGGTCCAGCACGGCCGGGGCGAGCACCTCCAACGTGCCCGCCGCCCGCCCCGCCTCCAGCGCGGCCAGCGTCCCCGGATCACCCCGGAAGCCCGCCCGGCGGTGGGTCAGGATGACCCGCGCCCCCGCCGAGGCGAGGTCGGTCGCCGCGCGGGTCGCCTGCGGCACACCGCCCACCACCAGCACCC
>NZ_JASNGB010000223.1 GCF_030271215.1 Deinococcus rhizophilus
CCGTCGGCGCGGCGGTGCGCGGGCCAGCGTCGGTAGCTGCCGAAAGCCTCCGCCGCAAGCCCCAGCGCCCGGCGCAGTTCGGCGTCCCCGGCGCGGGCCACGTCGTAGAGCGCCTCTCCGGTGTAGGGATGCGTCACCCGGTCGGTCTGCGCGGTCATGACGGCCTCGCCCCCGATCAGCAGGGGCACGCGGGTCAGGGTGGTGGTCATGGGGTCACTGTACGGTGCGCAGGAGCAGGCGTTCAGCCCCGCAGCAGCTTGACCGCCCGCACCACGTCCTGCGGGGTGACGGTCTCGCCCGGATGGGCACGGCAGCCCGAGGCGTACTGCTCCAGAATCGTGTCGCCCGTGGCGTCCAGCGCACTGCGGATGCCCGACAGCAGGGTCAGGACCTCGTGGCAATCGCGGCCTTCCTCGATCATGCGCTGCAGGCCGCGCACCTGGCCCTCGATGCGGCGCAGGCGGTTGAGAACCTTCTCGTCGGTGGCGCTCAGGGGAGCGGGGGTGGGGGTCATGAGACTCCTTGGCAGAAAGAAGGAATGGAGGGGGCCAGGGCCGATCTGCGAAACCCAATATACCCCCCCAGGGTAGCGAAGGCCAGCCCGCAGCACATCCAACTGGAAGAGACCCGTGGGCCGGTTGCGTGAGCGCGAGACCCGGCCAACTGCGGCCCCGTTCCGCACAGGCGACGGAAAGGAAGGCGCCCACCAGAGCCCATGTCTACAAAGCCCGTCTCCAGCTGCTGGGAAGGCAGCAGAGCGGCGAACGGGTGCCCTCCATACCCTCAGGGGGTAACTGACGGGGAAATGGAAAGGAAAAAGCGTCAGCAGGGGGAGAGCCGTGGGATAGACTGACCGCGCTGTTGGGTCCCCCCAGATGAGGAGTGCAATGTTTATCTCAGTTGTCATCGTCAGCAAGGGTCGACCGGCCATCCTGGCCGGAACGCTGGCGTCGCTGGAGGGGCAGACCCGCGCTCCGGACGAACTGCTCGTGGTCGTCACAGAGGACTCGGACCTGCCGGAAGGCGTGCGGGAGCGGCCAGACCTGCGGACGCTCCTCTCGGCCCCCGGCATTCCCCGGCAACGCAACCACGCCCTCGACCACCTCTCGGCGGAATCGGAGGTGGTCATCTTTCTTGATGACGATGTCGAACTCGCGGAGGACTATCTGCGGCGGGCCGAGGGCTTTCTGGTCACGCACCCGGACGTGGCAGGCTTCAGCGCCGTGCCGGTGCTCGACCGCGCCGAGGACGGGCTGCTGGCGCGTGAGCGGGCACGGACGATCCTGCGCGGGCCCCCCTTGCCGCCGCCCCCGGTGCGGCCCCGGCTGGGTCTGTACGGCTGCAACATGGTGGCCCGCACGGCCCCGGCCCTGGCGACCCGCTTCGACGAGCGCCTCGTCCTCTACGCCTACCTTGAAGACCTCGACTTCGGGTCACGGCTGGCGCGGTGGGGCCGGACGGTCGACTACAGCGGCGCCCGCCTGATTCACCTCAGCACCCCTTCCGGCCGCATGGGGGAAACGCGGCTGGGCTTCGCCCAGATCATGAATCCGGTGTATCTCTGGGCGACCAAGCGGGCCATTCCGGGGGCCGAATGTCTGCGTCTGGTCGGGCTCTCGCTGGGACTCAATGTGCTGAGTCTGCTGGGTGTGGACCGCCGGTTCCGAATCACCCACGCGGCCACTGACCGCCGCCAGCGGCTGCGGGGCAATCTCGCCGCCCTGCGCCTGCTGGGACGCGGCGTGATCGACCCGTCTGCGGTGCGGGACCTGTAACGGCGGCGGGCTCTGCTGCGGGCACGCCAGGCGCCCGTGGATTCCAGGCAGAGAGAGCGGCTGGCCGCAGTGGCTCACGGGGTCTGCTCCAGACGCACAGCCTCCTCCTGTCCTTACCCTCTGCATCCGTGCTGGGAGCGCGTTGAGAGGCTCCGTGAGATCGGCAGCAGCGGTCCACCGGACCCCCAGCATCTCACCCCGACTCATGAAGGCGTCTTAAGGTGACAGCCATGTGGAAACGTCTTCTCGCCTGCGGGCTGCTGTTGGGCACGGTCACTGGCTGTGCACTGGTGGCGCAGTTCGCCGGGCAGCCCGGTCAACGGACTCCGGCCGCTCCGGTGCGGCTGGCTCCCGACCCCACGCTGATGGCCCGGCCGTCTACCGAGATCGGCCACCGGGCCGACGGCACGGTGACGGTCGAGGGGCGGCCCTTCTTTCCGCTGGGCTTCTACCACGTGTCGTGGGCCGGGGGCGGCACCCCTGGTGGGCGGCAGGAGGACCTGCGGCGGCTGAGCGAGGCGGGCTTCAACCTGATGGTAACCGAGCCCATCAACGACCGCGACGTGAGCGACTTCGAGCAGACCCTGAACGCCGCGCAGCGCAGCGGGGTGTACGTGATGAGCTACGGCCTGGGCGAGGCGACCGTGAAGCGGGTGGGGCATCATCCGGCGGTGCTGGGCTTCAAGCTCGCGGACGACAGCAACGTTCTGGTCAAGCCCGAGGAGGTGCGGCGGCGCCACGCCCAGCTCAAGGCCCTGTCGCCGGACAAGCTGACCTACATCAGCCTGTCGGTGGGCTTTGGACGGCCCGAGACGGCCTATTTCGGCGTGTCGGACATGGTGGGCAACCAGAGCTATCCGGTCGGTAGCGACGACATCTCGGTGACCTACCCGGTGATGCGCTCGGCCGTCGAGAGTGCCCTGGCGCGGCGCAGCGTGCCGGTTGCCAACCTCCAGACGTTCGCGTGGGAGGGCAAGCCCCTGCCCAGCGAGGCCGAGTTGCGCAACATGACCTATCAGGCCCTGATGGCGGGGGTCAAGGGGATCGTGTACTACGCCTACCGCTCGCGCGAGGTGGACCTGGGCCGCGAGCCCCGGTTGTGGCAGGCCGCCGGGACCCTCGCGGGCGAGATCGCCCAGCTCTCCCCCGCCCTGCTGAACGGCGAGCGGCAGGAACTCAGCGACGGACGGGCGGGGCGCCCGGTGGTCGTGGTGCTGCGGGGACGCGGCGGGGACTTCCTGCTCGCACTGAACAACAGCCGGACCAAGACGCAGACCGTCCGTGTCCCGCTCTCCAGAGTCCCTGGGGGCTGGCAGGTCATGGCGGGCAAGGGATCGTCGCTGACCCGGCGCGGTGGGCAGGTCAGCGGTCAGCTCGCCCCGCTGCAGGTCGTGGCCTACCGGCTGAGCGGGCGCTGAGCCATACGGATTCTGTCCGTCTCGCCCACACACCGGGACAGCACCAGCCCCGCCAGCTCCACGCCCGGACCCCGTTGTTCCTCTGCTCGCTCTGCCCGGAGTGAATCACTGCGCCAACACTTGGGAAGGAGTCCGTATCAGCGCAGTTGCAGGTGCAGGCGGCGGCGTTCGGCGTCGGGCACCACGTAGTACCACACGCCCCCGATCTTGCGGTTGACCCCGCGCACCGCCTCCACCCGCTGCCGCTCGGTGAGGTAGCTGTGCCGGGTCCGCAGCCGCACGACCTCGCTGGGCGAGAAGTTGGTGCGCAGGTGGCCCTGGAGACGTTCGAGCAGCGTCTGCAGTTCACCCGTCGAGCGCTCTCCGAGTTCCGCCATCAGGTTGCGGACGACCTCCTGCTGCCGGGCATTGCGCCCGAGGTCGCCGCGCGGGTCCTGCTTGCGCATACGGGCGTAGGCAAGGGCCTGCTCGCCGTTCAGGCGCACCGCACCGGGTGAAAAACTCTGGCTGCCCAGCGTAAAGGCAAAGGGCGGATTGACCGTCACCCCGCCGACCTCGTCGATGGCGCGGCGAAACCCTCCCAGACTGATCTCCACGTACTTGTCCATCGGCAGGCCCAGGAAGCGCTCGATCGCCTCGGTCTGCAGCCGGGCCCCCCCGTGGGCGTAGGCCGCGTTGATCTTGACCATGCCGTGGCCCGGCAGATTGACCCGCGTGTCGCGCGGCACGCTCAAGAGCGTCAGTTGCCGGGACACCGGATCGAGGGTCAGCACCAGCAGCACGTCGCCCCGGCCACTGCCCAGTTCCTCCTGGTCAGTCCCGATCAGCAGGAGGTGGAGCCGCGCAGTCGTCTCCAGGCGGTCATTGAACCAGCGGGGGGCCACTGGGGGTGCGGTGGCCGGAGCCGCCGCCCGTGGGGCCGGGGCAGGGCGTGGGGCTGGGGCAGGGCGGGG
>NZ_JASNGB010000224.1 GCF_030271215.1 Deinococcus rhizophilus
CGGCGACCTCCACCACCGCCCCAAGGTCCGGCGCCCCGCTGAGGTCGCGCATCAGCTCCTGCACGGCCTGCAGTTGCCCGTGCGAGGCGCTGAGCTGCGCGTAGGTGGCCCGCAGCTCGCGCTCGGCCCGCTCGCGGGCGCGGGTGCCCTGCGCGATCCACTCCACGCTGAAAAAGGTCGCGGCGGGGCCGACCAGTCCGTAGAACAGCAGGTGCGCCCAGACCTCGGCCGGGGGATTCTGCAGGCCCGCGATCAGGAGTTCCACCACCGCCACCACCAGCACGATCAGGGGCGGCAGCACGTTGCGCAGCAGCCGCACCCGGCGCGACAGCGGCCAGTCCCTCACCGGGAGGGCGGCGGGCGCGGCGGGGGAGGCGGGCAACTCGGTCATGGGGAACAGTGTAGGGAGGGGGCGGGTTCCCACTCCGTAAGGCCGGGCGCCGTGGGCGTCAGTCCCCGGTGGCCCCGTCCGCCTCCCCGGCGGCTCCCCGGCTCTCCGCCGTGCCCCGCCGCGCCGCGTCCCCCACCTTCCATTCCACCTGCCGCAGCAGACCCCGGAAGAGACGGCTCTCGGCGCTGCTCATCAGCGAGCGGTCCAGCAGCGCCCGCCACAGCCGCAGCGTGTGCCGCGCCCGCACCGCGTCGGTGTAGCCGATCAGCCGCATGGTCCCGTGCAGGTGGCCGTACATCGCCTCCATCTCCTCGCGGGTGGCCGTTTTCCGGTGGTACTCGGGCGTCTCGTCCTCGGCCTGCAGGAACTCGTAACACACCAGCAGCACCGCCTGCGCGAGGTTGAGGCTGGCGTAGTCCCCGGTGGGCACCCGCACGGTCACCTGACACTGCTCCAGGTCCGAATTGACCAGCCCCGTTTCCTCCGGCCCGAACACCAGCGCCGGGGCCGAGGCCGCCCGCACCAGCGGCCGCACCTGCGCGGGGTGGCGGGGGGGAGACAGGTCCGCGCGAATCCGGGCCGAGGTGCCCACGCTCACGTCGCGGTCGGCCAGGGCGTCGCGCAGGGTGGGATAGACGCGGGCCTCCCGCAGCAGCCCTTCGGCGTGGACCGCCATCGCCACGGCCTGCGAGTCGAGGTGGTCGCAGCGCGGGGCGACCAGCCGCAGGTCGCGGGCGCCCATGTTCAGCATCGCGCGGGCCGCCGAGCCGATGTTGCCGGGCGTTTTGGGAGACACGAGGACGACGGCGAGGTTCACGCCCGGGATGCTAGCGCGGGGAACCGGGCTCAAGGCCCGCTCAATGGCCCTCCCGCGCCCGGCGCCCTAGAGCATTTGCCATAAGAATGCAGTGGGTTTCCGCATGCGTTGGCCGAGCGGAGCGAGCGACTTGAAGAAGAGCATTGGGCCGAATGGAGGCACCTGGGGCGCCCTTCCCCGGGGGCCGTAATTCTGTCAAATGCTCTAGCCTGGGCCCCATGACCGCCCCCGCGCCCCGCACCGTGCTGCTCCTTCACGCCTATCCCCTCTCCGCCGCCATGTGGGACGATCAGCGCTCCGTGCTGGAGGCGGCTGGTCTTACGGTCCTCGCGCCCAACCTGCCCGGCTTTGGGGGCGAGGCGGGGGCGATCACCACCCTGGAGGACGCTGCCCGCGACCTGCTCGGGACCTTGCCGCAGGGCGAGCCCCTCGCGGTGGTGGGCCTGAGCATGGGCGGCTACCTAGCGATGGAACTGCTGCGGCAGGCGCCAGAGAGATTCGCCCGCGTGGTGCTGGCCGACACGTCGCTGCGGGCCGACACCCCGCAGAAGACCGGGGACCGCCGCGAGCAGGCCGACCGGGCAGAGCAGGAAGGCCGCGACTTTATCGTGGAGGCGGCCGAGCAGGAGCACTCGCCCGCCACCTTCCGCCGGGTGCGCCCCATGATCGAGAGCGCCTCCAGGGAGGGCATCGCCGGGGCGCTGCGGGCGATGGCGGTGCGGGGCGAGCACCGGGACACCCTGCGCGGGCTGGAGGTGCCCCTCCTCGTGCTGGTGGGCGAGCAGGACGAGATCACGCCCCCGGAACTCGCGCAGGAAATCGCGGACGCGGGGCGCGGCGAGTTGCGGGTGATTCCAGAAGCCGCGCACCTCTCCAACCTCGACAACCCCGGCGCCTTCAACTCGGCGCTGCTGGAGTTCCTGCGCTGAGCCGCCCGTACAGCTCCAGATAGTGCCGGGCGGGGTTCTCCCAGCCGAAGTCCAGCTCCATCCCACGGGTCATGCGGGCTTCCCACCCGGCGCGGTCCTCCAGGGCCCGGCGGGCGTCGGCGCAAGCCGCAGTCAGGGCCTGCGGGCTGGCCTCCCCGAACAGGAAGCCCACGTCCCCCGGCACGGTGTCCACCAGTCCCCCGGTCGCCCGCACGACGGGCAGGGTGCCGTAGCGCAGGGCGATCATCTGCGAGAGGCCGCACGGCTCGAAGCGGCTGGGCATGGCAAAGGCGTCCGCCCCCGCGTAGATGCGGTGCGCGAGGGGCTCGTTCATGCCCGGCACAAAGGCCACGCGCGGGTGGTGGCCCCAGCCGGTCAGCGCGGCGGTCAGCAGCGGGTCGCCGCCCCCCAGCACGACCACATTCCACTCGCGCACCAGCCCCGGCAGGCTCAGCAGCAGCAGGTCCATGCCCTTCTGATCGGCGAGGCGGCTGACCACCCCCAGGATCGGCGCCGCGTCCAGCCCGAACTCGGCGCAGAGGCGCTCGCCGTTGGGACCTTTGCCCGCCGGATCGCGGAAGGGCACGGTGTCCGGGTCGGTCGCCGGGTTCCAGCGGTCCTGGTCCAGCCCGTTGAGAATCCCGCTCAGCCGCCCCTCCAGCGTCAGGCGCACCAGCAGGCCGTCGAGCCCCTCCCCGTACTCCGGCGTGGTGATCTCGCGGGCGTAGGTCGGGCTGACGGTCGTCACCGCGTCCGCGAAGGTCAGCCCCGCCTTCATCAGGTTGAGGTCGCCGTGAAACTCCACGCCCTCGGGTCCAAAGGCCCACTCCGGCAGCCCGGTCCACGCGCGGGCCTCCGGCAGGGTCCAGCGGCCCTGGTACTGGAGGTTGTGAATGGTGAAGGCGGTACGCCAGCCCGCCAGATGCGCGTGCGCGACCGCCAGCCCCGCCTGCCAGTCGTGTCCGTGCAGCACGCCCGGGCGGAGGTCCAGCGCCTCCAGCACGGGAAGAACCGCCCGCCCGAACGCACAGAACCGCTCCACGTCGTCCGGGTGGTAGAGGCCGGGGCGCCCAAAGGCGGGCAGCCCCAGGAACAGGAAGCGCACGCCGCCCTCCCGCAGCTCGCCCACCCGCGCCGGGCCGATGCCGGGCAGCTCGCCGCGCCAGACCTCCCCCGGCTCGCCCGCCAGGGCCGCGTACCACGGCGAGAGGACGCTTACCCCGGCCCCCAACCTGGCCTGCTGGGCCGGGAGAGCGGCCAGCACGTCACCCAGCCCGCCCGACCGGGAATAGGGAAAGACCTCGGACGCCACGTGCAGGACATGCATGGCCCGCACGCTACCACTCCCGCCCCGGTGCCCCGGCCTGTCCCCGGGGTTTGACAAGGGGCCGCCGCCCCCGCTACACTTCCCCTCGCTCGCCGGACCAGGGGCTCTTAGCTCAACGGTCAGAGCAGTCGGCTCATAACCGATTGGTTGCCGGTTCAAATCCGGCAGGGCCCACCACAACCTGCAAGGGCGGTTAGCTCAGTGGTAGAGCATTCGCTTCACACGCGAGAGGTCGTAGGTTCAAGTCCTATACCGCCCACCAGAAGAAAACCTCGGCTCAGCCGGGGTTTTTCCATTCTGCCCCGCACCGTGGCTGGCGTCACGGGACGGCTGGGCGGGTAGGCTGCGCCCATGTCCCTGCTGCTGCTCGCGCTGCTGGTGCTGGGCCTCGCCTCGCTGGTCCGCCTGTCCTCCCTGGGCCGGGAGGTGCGGGCGCTGCGGGACCGTCTGGAAGCGCTGGAGGCCCAGACGCGGACACGGGTCAGCGTTGCCGCGCCGCTGCCGGAAGCCGCCCCGGACCCGCAGGCGGTCGCTCCCGCCGCGCCGCCTCCCCGCTGGCCGGAGGATGGGGGCGTGGGGCAGGCGCCGCCTCCGGTCCGTCCCGCCGTCCCCATCCCGTCGCGCACGGTGTTCGCGGTGCTGGGGGCAGTGGTCACGCTGGTGGGGGCAGCGTG
>NZ_JASNGB010000225.1 GCF_030271215.1 Deinococcus rhizophilus
GCGCCAGCAGCACCCACCCGGCCCGCCGGGAGCGGGAGGCAGCGGGACCCGGCGGCGGAGTCTGGCTCACGCCGGGCCTGGGCGGTGGCCCGACCGGTGCGGTGCGGGGGGAATGGGTCGGGCGGGCATCGGCCCTATTCTAAAGGTCGTCCGGTGAGGGGCCCCTTGCTGTTTTCACTCCAGCGTCAGCTTCGGCACCCTCCCACCCCGGATGGGCGGGCTAGCATCCTGCCATGCGTCTGACCGCTCTCGTTTCCGGCACCGTGCAGGGGGTGGGCTACCGCCGCTACGTGCAGAGGCACGCCCGCGACCTCGGCCTGTCGGGCAGCGCCGAGAACATGCTCGACGGCCGGGTGGAGGTGGTCGCCGAGGGCCCCGAGGAGGCCCTGGCCCGCTTGCTGCACTGGCTGCGGCGCGGCCCGCCCCACGCCCGCGTGACGGCGGTGGACCCCCAGTACAGCGAGGCGACGGGCCTGCAGGAATTCCACGTGTACTAGAGCATTGGACAGAATGACGGCCCCCGGGGAAGGGCGCCCCAGGTGCCTCCCCGAATGCCCAATGCTCTTCTTCAATTCGCTCGCTCTGCTGCGCAGCTTTGCAAGTCCGCTCGGCCAACGCATGCGGAAACCCACCGCATTCTTATGGCAAATGCTCTAGCAGGCGGAGGGCGAAGACCCCTCACCCCCGCTGCGCCACACCCCCCACCCCCTCGCCGCGCGAGGCCCCTCCGCAAGCGGCTGTACCAGTCTCCCCGTGGTAGAGGGGGCAGNGGCGGAGGGCGAAGACCCCTCACCCCCGCTGCGCCACACCCCCCACCCCCTCGCCGCGCGAGGCCCCTCCGCAAGCGGCTGTACCAGTCTCCCCGTGGTAGAGGGGGCAGAAAAGCCCTCTCCCGGGGGAGACTCGCGGAGCTGCTTGCAGGGGGTTGGGTGGGGGGTCTGCCTCATGGAGTGGGAGCTTCTGCCAACGGCCTGAGCGCCGGACCCTCACTCCCGCTGCCGCAACTCCTCTTTCTGTTCCTCCAGCGCGTCGCCCTGGCCCCCGCCCTCCCCGCGCTGGCGGTAGTAGCGTTGCAGGGCCTTGCCCAGCCCCCCCAGCCCCGGAAAGAGGGTGCGCTCGGTGATGTTGGACTGGTCGAGCTTGTCGCGGATTTCCCACTTGAACCCGGCCGGGAGAATCACCTTGCGGGCGCTGCCGGGGTGGGCCGCCAGCCACCCGTCGAGCGCGAGGTCCGGCGTGGAGAGCAGCGAGAACAGCGCTGCCTGCTGCACGATCCGCTCGTCGAGGGAAGGTGGCTCCAGAAACAGCAAGAACGGCTGATCGCCCTCCCGCTCCAGGGCCTCGAGCCAGTTCAGCTCGAAGGCGGGCGAACCCGGGACCACGGCCAGCGACTCCCGCGCCCGCGAGAAGTCGGCCAGCATGTCCACCGTGAACACCCCCGCGCCCTCCTGCTCCAGCAGCGCGGCCAGCGGCGCGGGCAGGGTCGCGTTCGTGCGCCCCATGTGGGTCATCCAGACCACGCCGTCCTCGCCGTAGAGGTGTTCCTCGGCGGTGGCGAAGTGCAGCGCCACCAGCGGCGAGGAACTCCAGTCGAGCAGCCGGGTCGGCAGGCCGTGGTGCTGCCCCACCGCCAGCCAGTACCACGCCAGGTCGCGGTCGATGCCGCTGCGGTGGGCGTACTTGCGGAAGTTGCGCAGCAGGTGCCGCTCGATGGCCCGCGTGTCGCCCCCCTGCCGTTGCAGCGAGGTGGTCAGCGGCGCCGACCCCCGCCCCTGGCCCCGGAACACGTAGGGCGAGCGGTGGCGCCTCAGCGCCGGATTCCAGGCGTCGGCGTACAGGACCTCATGCAGTTCCGGCCACGTGGACACCGTGATCTCTTCCATGCCCCCACCATAGGGCCGCCGACCGCCCCCGCCGGGTCCGCCTTCACGCGGGCAGCCGGGTCGCGTCTGCCCCCCGCGTAAAGGCTCCCGTAAGGCACCCCCCGCCGCCTCCCCTTTAAGGTGCCTCCATGAGCCTCAAGGACAGCTTCACCCCCGACGAGTGGTATCAGGTCATGACCGCCCCTGGCCGCGTGGGAGCCGCCGTCGTCGCCGCCAGCCCCAGTGGGGTGACTGGCCTCGTCGCTGAGGCGCAGGCCATCGGGGCCGCCATCCGCGAGAGCGTGAGCGCCGAGGGCCGCACGCCGCTGCTCGAGGCGATGGCCGCCGACCTGATGGGCACGCCCCCCAGCGCCCAGGAGGTGCCCCAGCAGGACCGCCCCCGCTCGCTGGACGAGGCCCGCGCCCGCAGCATCGAGGAGGTGCGCCGCGCGATGTGGCTGGTGGGCAGCAAGACCGGCCCCGAGGACCTCGCCGCCTTTCGCCGCCTGCTGATGGGCGTGGCCGAGCGCACGGCGGCGGCGGCCAAGGAGGGCGGCTTCCTGGGCTTCGGCGGCGAGCAGGTCAACGACAGGGAGCGGCAGGTGCTTGACGAACTCCGCGCCGTTCTCGGCGGCGACGGCAGCGACGGCACGCAGGCCCCCGCCCCGGCCCTCGTCCACGAGACGCCGCCGAACGGCAACCCGGACGGGTCGGGCAACAGCAACTGAAGCGCCTCTGGTGCCGCGCCCTGCCCGGGTTCCGGGTGGGGCGCGGCCCTGCTGACGGCTGAAAGCTGACCCTCCCTCCCTGCTATCCTTCGCCCAGACCGGCGGCGACTGGCGCTGAACGTGGACCTACACCACGGGGAAGCCGCCCGGACTTTCACGAGATCGCGCGCCTGGGTCGGACGCTCTTGCCCCTGTGGGCGGGGGCGTCCGCGTGCAGGAGGCCAGGATGAGCAAACGGGCGTTAATCTCGGTGAGCGACAAGGCGGGCGTGGTGGAGTTCGGGCGCGAGCTGGCCGCGCGGGGCTGGGAGATTCTCAGCACGGGCGGAACGCTGGCGGCGCTGCGGGCGGCGGGGGTGCCTGCCACGGCGGTCAGCGACGTGACGGGCTTTCCCGAGATCCTGGACGGGCGGGTCAAGACCCTGCACCCGGCCATTCACGGCGGCATTCTGGCGCGGCGGGAACCGGGGCACCTCGCGCAGCTGGAGGCGCACGGCCTCGGCCCCATCGACCTCGTGTGCGTGAACCTCTATCCCTTCCGTGAGACGGTGGCGCGGGGCGCGGCCTTTGGGGAAGCCGTCGAGCAGATCGACATCGGCGGTCCCGCGATGCTGCGGGCGGCGGCCAAGAACCACGCGGCGGTCCTGGTGCTGGTGGACCCCGCCGACTACCCGCTGGCCCTCGCGGACGAGGTCGCCCCGGAGGACCGCCGCCGCCTCGCCGCCAAGGCCTTTCGCCACACCGCCGACTACGACGCGGCGATTGCCGGATATCTGACGGGGGAGGCGCGGGAAGGACAGTTCCCGGACCGCCTCTCCCTCTCCCTGTCCCGCGTGGCCGAGGTCCGCTACGGCGAGAATCCCCACCAGCCCGGCGCGGTCTACCGCCGGGAGGGAGAGCGCGGCCCGGTGCTGGACGCCCGGCTGCTGTCCGGCAAGCCCATGAGCTTCAACAACTACGCCGACGCCGACGCCGCCTGGGCGCTCGCCGCCGAGCTGAGCGGGCAGGAGCAGGGCGCGGTGTGCGTGGCGGTCAAGCACGGCAACCCCTGCGGGGTGGCGGTGGCGGACACGGTGGCGGCGGCCTGGGAACGCGCCCGCGACGCCGACTCTCTCAGCGTGTTCGGCGGCGTGGTGGCGATCAGCGGCCCGGTGGACCTCACGGCGGCGCAGGCGATGCGCGGCACCTTCCTGGAAGTCCTGATCGCCCCTGACGTGTCCCCCGAGGCGGCGGCGTGGTTCGCCGCGAAAAAGCCCGACCTGCGGGTGCTCGTCGCCGCGCCGGACGCGGCCCCCGGCCCGCTGGACCTGCGCCCGGTCGCGGGGGGCTTCGCCGTGCAGCACCGTGACCTCCGCCCCTGGGACGACCTCTGCCCCGAGGTGGTCACCACCCGCCCGCCCTCCGAGGGAGAGTGGCACGACCTGCGCTTCGCCTGGGCGGTGGTCAAGCACACCCGCTCCAACGCGGTGGCCCTGGCGCGCGGGGGCGTGACGGTGGGCCTGGGAGCCGGGGCGGTC
>NZ_JASNGB010000226.1 GCF_030271215.1 Deinococcus rhizophilus
GACGCGCGGCGCCCGCCCCGCCGTGCGGCTGGACTACCCCGGCCAGGACGACGACTGGGCCGAACTCGCGCAGGAGGCGGTGCTGGACAGTGCCCACCCCGCCGACCTCGCGGACGTGGAGGCACTGGACGGCAGCCTGCGGATTCTGACCCCGGAACCCGGCACCCCCGGCGACGCCGCCCGCCGCGCCCGCCTGACGGCCTCCCGCGCCCCGGTCGCGGCGATCCGGGCGCGGAGGAAGTGGAGCCTGACCCTCTATCCCACCGCGCACGCGGCGGCGCAGGCGGGCATGTCGGAGGCCGAGTTCGGCGCCTTTGTCATGCGGGCGATGTTCCTCGACCGCGCCGATCCGGTGGCCGCCTGGGGCGAGGTGCGGGAGATNGACGGCCTCCCGCGCCCCGGTCGCGGCGATCCGGGCGCGGAGGAAGTGGAGCCTGACCCTCTATCCCACCGCGCACGCGGCGGCGCAGGCGGGCATGTCGGAGGCCGAGTTCGGCGCCTTTGTCATGCGGGCGATGTTCCTCGACCGCGCCGATCCGGTGGCCGCCTGGGGCGAGGTGCGGGAGATGCAGGCCCGGCTGATCGGGCGCCTGACGCGGGCCGACACCGTGCGGATCGAGGCTCCCGGCACCGACCTCACCCTGCGGGTGGGGGGCCGCACCTGGGCCAACAGCGACGGCAAGCGCAACATGCCCAGCGGCGAGGTCTTTACCGGGCCGGTGGAAGACAGCGCCGAGGGCGCGGTCACCTTCACGGTCCCGGCGAGCTACGGCGGCGTGGTCGTGCGCGGCGCGAGGCTGGTCTTCCGGGCGGGCGAGGTCGTGGAGGCCACTGCCGAGGAAGGCGAGGACGTGCTGCGGGCGGCCCTCGCCACCGATCCCGGCGCCCGGCGGCTGGGCGAGCTGGGCATCGGCACCAACTTCGGCATTCAGACGCCAACCGGGAACATCCTCTTTGACGAGAAGATCGGCGGGACCGTTCACCTCGCCCTGGGCCGCTCGTACCCGGAGACCGGGGGCACCAACGCCAGCGCGATTCACTGGGACCTGATCACCGACCTGCGCGGGCAGGGCCGCCTGACGCTGGACGGGGAGATGGTGCAGGAGGGCGGCACGTTCCTCTGATCATGCTGGGCACGGGTCACGCTGGGGCAGGGGCTGGGGCACGCCGCACTGCCGCTGCTGAGGACGCGGGAACCCGTCCGGGTGGACGTGGGGCCGGGCTTCAGCCGCCCGCTCTTTGAGGTGCGGGCTGGACGGCTCACGGTGATTGTGCGGCGGCTGTGTTTCTGGGAAGGCATGTGCAGCCGCGCTCCACGGCCCCCCATCAGCAGTTCTGGACCTCGGCAGGTGGCCCGCTCGCCTCTCTGCTGGGGCTGCGGCTGGGGCTGGGGGCGGCGTGGCTGGTAGGCATTCGCACCAGGACGGCGTGGCTGGTCGGACAGGTCTTCATGGTGCGGAGCTTCGGCCAACTGGCCCTCACGCTCTGGCCGCGCCTGAGGGCCGGCTGACCCTCCGGGCGGTCACGGGTGGGCCGCCCCGTCCGCCTCACGGCCCAGACCCCTCTGTCCCGTCCTCCAGCGGGGCGAACAGCCGCTCCAGGTCGCCGGTCGTGAGCTGCGTGGCGCTGGTCAGGCCGCCGTCGAGCACGCCCCTTGCCAGCGCCGACTTGCGCCCCTGAAGGTCCAGAATCCGTTCCTCCACGCTGCCCGCCGCGATCAGTTTGTAGACGAAGACGGGTTTGTCCTGTCCGATGCGGTAGGCGCGGTCGGTGGCCTGCGCCTCGGCGGCGGGGTTCCACCACGGATCAAGGTGAATCACCGTGTCGGCGGCGGTGAGGTTCAGGCCCACACCCCCCGCCTTGAGGCTGATCAGGAAGACGGGCACCTCGCCCCCCTGAAAGCGCCCGATCTGCGCCGCGCGGTTCTTCGTCTGCCCCGTCAGCTTGGCGTACCCGATGCCCAGGTCCGTCAGGGTAGCTTCCAGCAGCCCCAGCAGGGTGGCGAACTGCGAGAAGATCAGGACGCGGCGGCCTTCCTCGACCATCTGGGGAAGGTTGCTGGTCAGCCAGTCGAGCTTGGCGCTCCCGGTGACCTCGCGGGCGGCTTCCAGCCGCACCAGCCGGGGGTCGGTCACCGCCTGCCGCAATTTCAGCAGCGCGTCGAGGATGGCGACGGTGGAACGGGCCAGCCCCCGCGTGTCGAGTTCCTCGCGGACCCGTTCGAGCATGGTCACGCGCACGGTCTCGTACAGGTCGCGCTGGTCGCCGTCAAGGGTCACGCGCACCGGAATCTCGGTCTTGGGCGGCAGTTCGGAGGCCACGTCGCGTTTCTCGCGCCGCAGGATAAAGGGCCTCACGCGGGCAGCGAGGGCCGCCTGCCGCGCCCGGTCTCCCCCCTTCTCGATGGGCGTGCGGTACAGCTCGCGGAAGGTCTTCTCGTCGTGCAGCAGCCCCGGCATCAGGAAATTGAACTGCGACCACAGTTCGCCCAGATGGTTTTCCAGCGGCGTGCCGGTCAGGGCGAGGCGGTGGCGGGCCCTCAGCGCCCCGGCGGCCCTGGCGGCGGCGCTCCTGGGATTCTTGATGTTCTGCGCCTCGTCGAGGACCAGCAGGTGAAACTCGTGCTCCCGCAGGGCGCCCACGTCGCGCGGAAGCAGCGGGTAGGTCGAGAGCACGAGGTCATGGTCGGGGACGCGGTCAAAGTCGGCCTTGCGGCCGGGGCCGTGCAGCGTCAGGACCCTGAGGCCGGGCGTGAAGCGGGCCGCCTCCGTGCGCCAGTTGCCCAGGACGCTGGTGGGCGCGATCACCAGGCTGGGGCGGTCAGCGCGTCCGGCCTCCTTCTCGGTCTGGAGGTGGGCGAGGGTCTGGAGGGTGTTGTGCGTGACGATGTACGCCTCCGTGACGTAGAGATGGTCGGGGGCGGCGACGGCGATGCACTGCGCCGCCTTGATCCCCACGAACTCGGCGCTCCGGATGCCCCGGCTCGGTGGGTATCTGGTCGGGCGACGGTAGGCCGCGAGTTTCGCGGGGAAGCGGAACGGGTCGAGTTGCGGCGGCAGCTTGAGGGTCACGCGCCAGGCCAGTCCCCCGCGCTGTTCTCCGAGGTGGGTGTGCGTGGTCCGCTTTTGCCGGATGCGCGCCGTGCCCCCCAGCGATTGCGTCAACTCGACCACACCGCGCGCCAGGTGTTCGGAAACGCTGACGTACTCCACGACCACACCGGCCTGACCGTCCATGTCGAGAAGACCCTGGAGGAGGGCGAGGCGCTGCTCGGCACTGCCCAGGAAGTAGGGGGGCGGGATGAACTTCTCGCGGCTGCCAAGGCCATGCAGCCCGAGCCCACGGAGGGCATCCCTCAAGGGGTTGGGTGCCCATTGCCCCGCCGTGACCAGCCGGTCCGTGCTGACCTTGTGACTCGGCCGTTCCACCACGCTTGCAGAAACGCCACTTGGTAGAGCCAACGCGCCGACCAGCTCGTCTTCGGAGGAGATTTCAACACTGCGCTTCAAACAGCCGCCGCCCAGCAGCGCCCCCAGCGTGTACGGGTCGACGGGCAGGTCCCGCGCGGCAAACTGCACCGGCTCCACCACCGGAACGTAGTGCTTGAGGTTCCCGGCGGCGTCTGCGAGGTCATCCATGATCTGCGCCGTCGTCAGAACCCGCCCGGATAGGCCGCGCCGCTTGCGAACTGGCGTGTTGACGGCCCACAGGTGCTCCCCGTCCACCTCCACGCTCGCCCCGTCCGTCAGGGTGACGCGGTAGATGGGTCGCTCGCCCTGCGGGTAGACGCCAGTCACCTGCGTCGGCCTCCCGTTGCGCCCGATCACGAAGTCGCCGACCTGGAGGTCTCCCATGCGTGTCCAGCCCAGAGGAGTCAACACCCGCGCGTCGAGCGGCTGGGCCTTCCCCAGCCCCATGTCGTCCGCCAGAATCCCGCCCAGGTCGTACTCGCGCAGGAATTGCAACCACGACAGCCCCTGGCGCTGGTAGGGGCGCAGGTCGGCGTCCAGCCTCCGGGGCGGCGGTACGTCGGCCACGCCCCGGAAGGAGCGCAGGCGGCGGCCCAGCTCCAGCAGCCGCTCGGCGCCCAGCC
>NZ_JASNGB010000227.1 GCF_030271215.1 Deinococcus rhizophilus
CCCGGGACGGCGCAGGCTCACGCGGGCCTCGGGCACGGCGGGGCGCTGCTCGATCAGCACCTCGGCCTGCGGGCCCTCCAGCGCGGGCACGCTCAGGCCCCGGCGGGCGGCGTTGGCAAGGTCGTGTGCCGAGAGCATGTGCCGCCGGGTGCGCGGGGTGTAGCCCACCCGCAACGCGACCCCCCGCGCCTCCGCCTCGTCGATCACTTCCCGTGCGAGGTCCGCGAGCAGCCACGGCCCCCGCCCCCGCCCCACCGAGGCGATCACGGCCTCGTTGTCGGTGTGCACGCCCAGGGGCTCACCATGAGGCGCGTGCCGCACCGCTTCGAGCACCGCCCGCAACTCGGCGGCGTTGTTGTCGGGGGCCGCCATCTGGCCCTGGTAACCCACGGGCAGGGTCCCCGGCATCAGCAGGATCANCTCACCATGAGGCGCGTGCCGCACCGCTTCGAGCACCGCCCGCAACTCGGCGGCGTTGTTGTCGGGGGCCGCCATCTGGCCCTGGTAACCCACGGGCAGGGTCCCCGGCATCAGCAGGATCAGCCCCCAGCCGCCCACGCCGTGTCCGCCGTCCGTCTCGTGCCAGCTCGCGTCCACATAGGCGTGGTTCATGTCAGCTCCCATCATGCCTGCCTGGATTGGCCCACAATGCGATACTCGCCGCATGGATGTTCTGGCCCTCTACCGCGAGGCGGGCGCGTACCACGAGGGGCATTTCCTGCTCGCCTCGGGCCGCCACTCGCCCAAATTCCTGCAATCGACCACCGTGCTGCAACACCCGCACCTCACCGAGAAAATCGGGCAGGCCCTCGCGCAGAAGGTGGGGGAGGCTGGCCTGTCTCCCCGCCTCGTCGTCGGTCCCGCGATGGGCGGCGTGGTCCTCGCCTACGAGGTGGCCCGCCACCTGCCGGAAAGTCGCGCGATCTTCACGGAAAAGGATGGGCAAGGTGGGATGAAGGTCCGGGAGGCGTTCCGGATCGAGCCCGGCGAACCCTTCATCGCCGTGGAGGACGTGCTGACGACCGGGGGCAGCGTGTTGAAGGCCGTGGGCGCGGTGGAGGCGCTCGGCGGGCGCTGCGTGGCCGTCGCCTGCATCGTGGACCGCCGGGCCGGGGAAGGACCGCTCGCCGGGTATCCCCTCGTCTCGCTGACCCGCCTGACCTTCGACACCTACGCCCCCGGCGAGGTGCCGGAATGGCTGGCGCAGGTGCCCTTGCAGGAGATTTAACCGCTCCAGGCGTTTCTGAACTCCTCGGCGGGGGCGTTGGCCCAGGTCACGGCGTCGCCACCCTCCTTCCCGAGGAAGCGGCGCACCAGCTCATAGCCCAGGGCGTACCCGGCCCAGCGGGGCAATCCTTGGGCCTCTGAACCGTAGAACCAGGCGGGATGGCCGTAGTCGGCAGAGTCCAGGAGGGGGTGCGCCCGCCTCCACAGCCCGCCCAGATCGGCCGAAATGACGGCGTAGGGCGGCGGCCCGCCCCGGTCCTCGACCTCGTAATGCTGCGCCAGCCCCTCCGAGACGAGCGCCTGCAGCAGTGTCCGCCCGTACCCCGGCCCCCGCCAGCGCCGCGCGTGGTGCAACTCGTGGGCGAGGGTGGCGGGCAGCTCGGTCCGCCAGCCCCCTGCAAAGTTCGGGTTGTCGGGGGTCAGCGTGATGTCCACGAAATGCGGCAGTGGGGCATAACCCAGCACCCCAGTTTCGGGCAGGGTCCACGGCGCGACCCGCACGGCCACGTCCACGCCGTCCAGTTCCAGCCGCGCCGCGTGTCTGGTCAGGGCGGCCTCGGCCACCGCCCGCACCTCCTGCGCCAGCTCGGGGGGCAGCAGGCCGCCCGCGTTCATCAGGTGCAGGACGTTGGCCATCTTCCCCCCCTCCCCTTCAGGTGCCGGGCGCGAGGTTTCCCTGGTCATACCGGGAGATGGCTGTCCGTTGCCTCGTTGCTGGTGGCCGCGCCGCTGGCCGAACGCCCTGGGCTCTGCGGCGCGGGGACCGCCTCCGCCTGGGCTTTGCCCGCCTCCTTCTCCGCCTGACCGCCCGCCCGGTAGCCCTCCCAGTAGGCGGCAGTCAGCGGCGCCAGCTTGTGCCACTGGCCCCGCATGGCGCGGCGAACCAGAATGGCGAGCCACTTGAGGACGACTGCCGCGAGGGGGCGGCGGGTCAGCCGCATGAACAGGCCGAAGGGCCGGGTGTATTTCAGGTCGGCCTGCAGGTCGGCGTCGCGGCCATGTTCCCTCTTGGTGGTGGCGCCGCCCTTGTGGTAGACCCGGCTCGCGTCCGCCACGCCCAGCCGCCACCCATGCTGCCTGGCCCGCAGCGAATACTCGGTGTCCTCCATGGAAAAGACGTAGCGTTCATCCAGCAGGCCGATCTGATCGATCAGCTCGCGCCGGATCAGCAGGCTGGTGCCCAGCAGGTGGTCGTACGAGTCGGCGGGCGCAAAATGATGGTGCAGCGTGAGCAGGTAGGGATGGAGCGTGCCCCCGCCCCAGGCCTGAACTTTCCCCGGCTGGCCGTAGTCGTACAGCACCGACGCCACCAGCCCCAGACGCGGATCGGTCTGGGCGGTGCGGACCAGTTCAGTCAGCGCCAGGGTCGAGACGGTGGTGTCGTTGTTGAGCAGCCAGATGTAATCGGCCCCCCGCTCCAGCAGCATCCGGGTGCCCAGATTGCTGGCCCTGGAAAAGCCGATGTTGTGCGGCAGCTCGGTCAGGTTGATCTCCGGGAAGCGCTGCCGGAGCTGGCTCACGGAGTCGTCCACCGAGCCGTTGTCAATCAGCAGAATCTCGAAGTTGCGGTAGGTCAGGCCGCGCAGAGACTCCAGGCACTCGGCCGTGTCCTGCCACCCGTTCCAGTTCAGAAGGACGATTCCTACACGTGGCTCTTGCACAACGACTCCTCGTGGCGTCGCCGTTCGGGTGGTCTGGGTCCGCCGAACGGGTCGTCTCCGGTGTACCTCTGGAGGTCAACACTCCCGGGTCATCAACCTAACATCAGAAAGGTGGTCGGCCTGCCGCATTTGCGCAGCGGGGCCGACCACCCGGAAAGCTTGTGCTGAACCCTCAGAGCTCCAGCAGCATCCGCGCCGGGTCTTCCAGCACGTTCTTGATGGCGACCAGGAACTGCACGGCTTCCTTGCCGTCGATGATGCGGTGGTCGTAGCTCAGGGCCACGTACATCATCGGGGCGATCACGACCTGCCCGCCCTGCGCGATGGGCCGCTCGATGATGTTGTGCATCCCCAGGATGGCGCTCTGGGGCGCGTTGATGATCGGAGTGCTCATCATGGAGCCGAAGGTGCCGCCGTTGGTGATGGAAAAGGTGCCACCCGACATGTCCTCCATCGTGAGCTTGTTGCTCCGCGCCTTGCCCGCGTACTCGGCGATCTGCTTCTCGATTCCGGCGAGGCTCATCTGGTCCGTGTCGCGCAGGATAGGCACCACCAGCCCGCGGTCGCTCGCCACCGCGATGCCGATGTCGTAGTAGCCGTGGTAGATGATGTCCTTGCCGTCCACGCTGGCGTTGACGACCGGGAACTGCTTGAGGGCCTCGGTCGCCGCCCGCACGAAGAGGCTCATGAAGCCCAGCTTGGTGCCGTGCTTGGCGACGAACTGGTCCTGGTACTTCTTCCGCAGGTCCATCGCGGGCTGCATGTTGACCTCGTTGAAGGTCGTGAGCAGCGCGGCGGTGTTCTGCACTTCCTTGAGGCGCTCGGCGATGCGGGTGCGGATGCGCGTCATGGGCACCCGCTGCTCGGGCCGGGCTCCCTGAGGGATGGGGGCGCTGGCGGCGGCCGGGCTGCTGGGGGCTGGTGGCTGGCCGCCCGTCCCCTCCGCCTGACGCATGCTCGCGGGCTGCGCGGCGTCCTGGGGTCCCTGGTAGGTCAGGCCGCCCTGGGCCGCCACCACCGCGTCCTCCCTGGTGATGTTGCCCCTGGGCCCGGTCGCGGGAATCTGCGCGGGGTCCAGGCCCTTTTCCGCCACGATCTTGCGCACGGCGGGGGAGAGGTCGTCGCGGCGGGCAGGAGCGGCGGGCTGACCCCCCTGGCTGCCGGGCTGGACGGCCGTGCCGCCCGCGCCCGTCTCGCCC
>NZ_JASNGB010000228.1 GCF_030271215.1 Deinococcus rhizophilus
GGGCGCTCGGGCAGGACGTGCCGCTCGCGCTGCTCGTCGCCCGCGCCGCGCAGCGCCACGCCGAGGCGCTGGACCTGGGCACGGTCGCCGTCTACCGGGTCGGGGGCGAACAGGCCCGCCCCGTGCACTCCGGCAGCCTGCGCGAGGCCCTCGCCGCGCTCGACGGCGACTTCGCCGGAACGCCCGACCTCCTCGTCACCGACGCCGGGGCGCTCGACCTCGACGAGCTGCACCTGCCGCACGCGCTGACCCTCAGCGTGGGCCGGGTGCAGGGGGGCCGCGCCGCCCTGACCCTCAACGGGCCGGTGGACCCCGCCCAGGGCGCCCGCTTCCTGGCAAGCGTGGCGACCACGCTGGAGGAACCGATCATCCTGGTGATCTGAGCCCCGCCCGCGTTCCGAAGAAGGCTCCAGCCCCGGCTGGGGCCTCCTTCTCTTTGGGTGCTCTGGGCGCGTGGCCCCGCCGGGGTACACTGGGGCACGGTGCCGTGCGCCGTGCTTTTTTTTGGCCTGAGGCCGGGAAAGGGCAAGTCTGCGTGCGCGGCTGGAGGCTGACATGCCGGGAATCGCCATCATCGGGGCGCAGTGGGGAGACGAGGGCAAGGGCAAGATCACCGATTTTCTGGCGCCGGAGGCCCGCTACGTGGTGCGCTATCAGGGCGGGGCCAACGCGGGGCACACCGTCACCGCCAGGGGCCAGACCTTCAAGCTCAACCTGCTGCCCAGCGGGGTGCTGCACGCGGGCGCGGTCAGCGTGCTGGGCGACGGCATGGTCATCGACCCCGAGAAGTTCCTGGCCGAGCGCCAGAGCCTGCTCGCGGGGGGCTTGTCGCCCGAGCTGCGCATCAGCGACCGCGCCCACCTCGTGCTGCCGCACCACAAGTACGTGGACGGCCGGGGGGACTTCGTGGGCACCACCGGGCGCGGCATCGGCCCGGCCTACGCGGACCGGGCGCGGCGGGTGGGGCTGCGCTTCGGGGACCTCGCCGACGACGCCACGCTGCGCGAGCGCGTGGGGCGGCTGCTGGAGGCCAAGCCCAACTCCACCCGTGACGCGGGCTGGGCCACGGTGGAAGACGCGCTGGGCTACCTGCTGCCCATCCGGGACGCCGTGCTGCCCTTTGTCTTTGATACTGGCTCGGACCTGCGCCGGGCCATCCGGGACGGCGAGAACGTGCTGTTCGAGGGCGCGCAGGCCACCCTGCTCGACCTGAACTACGGCACCTATCCCTTTGTCACGAGCAGCCACCCCACGGTGGGCGGCATCCTGGTCGGTGCGGGCGTCAACCACCGCGCCGTCAATCGGGTGTACGGGGTCGCCAAGGCCTTTAACACGCGGGTCGGCCACGGTCCCTTTCCCACCGAGGTCTTCGGGGAGATGGAGCGGCGGCTGCGCGGCGACGGCTCGCAGCCCTGGGACGAGTTTGGCACCACCACCGGCCGCGCCCGCCGGGTGGGCTGGCTGGACCTCGAACTGCTGCGCTACGCTGCCGAGGTCAACGGCCTTGACGGTCTCGTCATCAACAAGATGGACATTCTGGCGGGGCTGGACACCGTCAGGGTCTGCGTCGCCTACGGCACCGAGGGCCAGCCCGTCTACCGCGAGCTGCCCGGCTGGAGCACCACCGACGGCGCCGAGAGCCGGGACACCCTGCCGCGTGAGGCCCAGGCTTACCTCGACCTGATCGAGGAGACGGTGGGCGTGCCCGTCGTGATCTTCTCGTGCGGCCCCGCCCGCGAGCAGACCTACGGGGCCGTGAGCTGGACCTAGAGCATGTGCCATAAGAATGCGGTGGGGTTCCGCCTTCGTTGGCCGAGCGGACCTGCAAAGCTGCGCAGCAGAGCGAGTCAATGCTCCAGGTTCCCGGCGGACCGGCTACAGTCCCCCGCCGCGCCGGTCCTTACACTCCGGGCCCGACCCTCTGCGCCCGACCCTCTGGGCCCGACACTCCGGGGACTGCTCCCCGCGCCGTGCCCGGCGGGCCGCCNTCCGGGCCCGACCCTCTGCGCCCGACCCTCTGGGCCCGACACTCCGGGGACTGCTCCCCGCGCCGTGCCCGGCGGGCCGCCGCCCCAAAGGAGACCCACCTTGACCATTCCACCCACCATCAGCGCCGCCGACGAGCGGCTGGAAGTGCCGGAGTTGCGCGACCTGACCCACGGCTGGCTCTCGGCCATCGGGGAAGACCCGGAGCGCGAGGGGCTGCAAAGGACCCCGCAGCGCGTCGCCAAGGCCTGGGCCTTTCTGACCGCCGGGTATGGCCGCAGTCTCTCGGACGCGGCCGGAGACGCCGTGTTCGCCGCCGAGGGCAGCGAGATGGTGATCGTCAAGGACATCGAGTTCTATTCGATGTGCGAGCACCACATGCTGCCCTTTT
This sequence comes from Deinococcus rhizophilus, assembly GCF_030271215.1. Classification (GTDB taxonomy): domain Bacteria; phylum Deinococcota; class Deinococci; order Deinococcales; family Deinococcaceae; genus Deinococcus; species Deinococcus rhizophilus. Next base: position 2,378 of record NZ_JASNGB010000228.1, read on the forward strand.
ACGGCCGGGCGCACGTCGCCTATATCCCGGACGGGCAGATTCTGGGCCTGAGCAAGTTCGCCCGCATCGTGGACCTGTACGCCCGTCGCCTGCAGGTGCAAGAACGCCTGACCACCCAGGTCGCCGACGCCCTCGAAGAACTGCTGGCCCCGCGCGGCGTGGCCGTGCTGCTCGAGGGCGTGCACCTGTGCATGGCGATGCGCGGAGTGCAGAAGCAGAACTCCTCGACGACCACCAGCGCCATGCGCGGCCTGTTCAGGGACGACGCCCGCACCCGCGCCGAGTTCATGAGCGCGGTGCAGACCACCTTGCGGGGGCGCTGACCCCCCCTCTCGGGGGTAAGGGGCAGTCCAAAAAGACGAAAATCTTACGTTCTGGCGCTGGAAAAGTGGCATTTCAGCCAGGGGTGCGCCAGAATGCCCCGGCAGGGCGGCAGACCGGCAGCTTCGGCCGCCCGGCCCGTTCTCTGAGCCTCCCCCCGCCCGCCTCCCCGGTGCCCCCCCCTGACATGACCTTCTTGCTGCTCAATTTCTGCTTGCTGATCACCTGCGCCTTTGCGGTCAGCCTGACCTACCGGGAGTGGCCGGTGCGGCGCCGGGGCACCGAGCACGCCGCGCGGCTGGTGCTGACGGCGGGCGTGACCCTGCTACTGGCCATGTCCAGCATGGAAGTCGGGGGCTTCCGGATCGATCTGCGGTACGTGCCCATCGCGCTGATCACCCTGCATTCCGGCCCTGTGCTGGGGGCGCTGGTGGCCGCGCCCATGCTGGTGTGGCGAATCTGGTTCGACGGTGACGCCGGAATCTGGCCGGTGGTGTGGCTGCATTTTCTGAGCGTGCTGCTGCTGAGCACCCTGATGCGTCCCTGGGCCCAGCGGCTGCTCGTGGATCTGCGGGGGCGCGACCTGTGGTTGACCCCGCTGCCCTTTCTGGGGGTGGGCTGGGGCCTGCTGCTCTCGGCCGAGGGCCGTGACCTGTTCTGGAGTTCGTATCCGCTGCGGCTGCTGCTGGGCGGGGTGGGGCTGGCGGCGGCGCTGTTCATCCTCCAGTCGCGGTTGCGGCTGCTGCGGCTGGCCCACACCCTGCGCACCCAGGCCCACACCGACCCGCTGACCGGGTTGCCCAACCGCCGCCAGTTCGACCGCGACCTCGCGGCGCTGGGCAGTGGGGGGCACCTCGCCCTGCTGGACCTCGACCATTTCAAGGCGATCAACGACTGTCACGGCCACAGCGGCGGGGACCGGGTCTTGCGGCAGGTCGGGCGGCAGCTGGAGGGCCCCGGGCCGGGCGGGGTGCGGGCTTACCGGGTGGGCGGCGAGGAATTTGCCCTGCTGGCCGAGGCGGCGGAGCGCGGAGCGCTGCTGGACTGGGTGGATACCCTGCGCGGGGAGCTGCGCCGGGGCCACCTGCCCTGGGGACCCTTGACCCTCTCGGCGGGGCTGGCGACCCGCCTTCCTGCCGAGGCCGAAGGCACCCTGCTGCGCCGCGCTGACGAGGCCCTCTACCTCGCCAAGACCAACGGCCGCGACCGACTGGTGGTGTGGAGTGAGCGTGCGCCGCAGACGCCGGATGCGGGCGGCGAGCCCCCGGCGGCCCCGCAGCGGCTGCAGCCGCGCCACTCGGTGTGGCAGGGCCTGCGCACCACCGTG
>NZ_JASNGB010000229.1 GCF_030271215.1 Deinococcus rhizophilus
AGGGTCACGCGGGCCTGGTCGCCGCGCACCTCCGCGACCGCCCAGGCGGTCATGGCGGCTCGCAGGGCTTCACGGGTGCGGTCGGAATCGGCCATAGGCCCCGAGTCTACCCGGCCCCGCCCGGCTGCCGCCACGCCAGGGCCGCGCCCAGCCCCAGCCGCAGGCTCCTCGCCGTGTCCGAGAGCGCCCCGGTCAGCAGCGGCCCCAGCGTCTGCCCCACCGCGAAGACCCCCGTGAAGACCGCGATGCGATGCCCGCGCCCCACGCCCCCTCCGGCAGCGCCCGGCGGGTCAGCACGGCCAGGAAGCTCCCGCCGAAGACACCAGCGTGNGCTCCTCGCCGTGTCCGAGAGCGCCCCGGTCAGCAGCGGCCCCAGCGTCTGCCCCACCGCGAAGACCCCCGTGAAGACCGCGATGCGATGCCCGCGCCCCACGCCCCCTCCGGCAGCGCCCGGCGGGTCAGCACGGCCAGGAAGCTCCCGCCGAAGACACCAGCGTGAAGGTCCACCCCAGGTCCGCTCGTATCGCGGGCAGGATCAGCGCGTAGGCGAAGCGGGCGAACCCCAGCGCGACGGCCACGCCCAGCGTGAGGCGGACCATCCGCCCCAGCGTGGGCGCGAACGGCTCCGGGATAACGGCCGCCCTACAGCGCGACGCGCAGGGCCCGCAACCCCCGCAGGGTCAGGTTGGGCAGGTAGGCGAGCGTCTGCCCCGGCACCCGGTACCCCGGAAAGCGGGCCAGGAAGCGCGTCAGGAACACCGCTGCCTCCATCCGCGCCAGTCCCGCCCCCAGGCAGTAATGCGCTCCGGCGGCAAAGGCGAGGTGCGTCCGGGCATTCTCCCGCGAGAGGCGCAGGGTGTGGGGGTCCGGGTACACGGCGGGATCGCGGTTCGCCCCCGCGAGGCTGACGAGCAGCGGCAGCCCCGGCGGCAACGCTGTCCCCTCCAGTGTCAGCGGCGCGGTCGTGAAGCGGGCGGTGCCCTGCACGGGCGAGAGAAAGCGCAGCAGTTCCTCCACCGCGTTCCCCATCCGGCCCGCCGGGTCCTCCGCGAGCCAGGCCCGTTCCTCCGGCCACCCGTGCAGGGCGAGGAGGCTGCCCGACAGCAGGTTGGAGGTCGTCTCGTGGCCCGCGACGAGCAGCAGCACCGCGTTGGCGAGCAGTTCGTCCCCGCTGAGGCGTTCGCCCCCGTCCTCGGCGGCGGCGAGGGCCGAGAGCAGGCCAGGCCGGGGGGAGGCCCGCAGGTCGTCCGCGAGGGTGCGGAAGTACGAGCGCATCGCCCCGGCGTCGGCTTCCACCTGCGCCCAGCGCTCCGGGGGCACGTTCAGCCCGCCGATCAGGTCGGCCACGCTGCCCGCCCAGGTCTTGAAGCGGTCGGCGTCGGTGCCCGACAGCCCCAGCATCTCCACGATCACGGCGACGGGCAGCGGCACCGCGAGGGCGGCCACGGCGTCCACCTCGCCGCCGTTCGCGTCCGCCTGCCGCACGGCCCCGTCCAGCAGCGTGTCGGTCAGGCCGCTGACGAACTCCCGGCTCTCCTCCAGCACCCGGGGCGTGAAAGCCCGCTGTGCCAGCGACCGCAGCCGGGTGTGCGAGGCGCCGTCGTGAAAGAGCATCATCGGGGCCATCAGGCGGGCGGCCTCGCTGCTGGCAAAACTGGGATCGCCGTCGTACTTGCCCGTCCGGACGTGGGGACTCTTGAGGGCCGCGCCCGCCGCCGCGTGGCCGGTCAGGAGGGCCATGCCGCTGGCCGGGTCGTACAGGACGGGGGACATCGACCGCGCCCGGTCGAGGTAGGGGGGCGGGTCCTCGAAGTGGGTGCCCTGCCAGTAGCCCTGGAGGACGGCGGCGGCGGCGGCCTGGGGGGTGGTCATGGGTCAGGCTAGAGCATGGGCCGGGGGGTGGGGAGGGCAAGTGGGGGCCCGGTCGTCGGAGTCGGGTTACCGGTGTCTTTCCGCCCGCTGTTCCCCGCGCCCGCCCCTGCTACCCTCTCCCTCATGCGGCTGGTCGTCGGCGTGAGTGGGGGCAGCGGGATTCCGTATGCCGGGAGCATTCTGCGGGCGCTGCACGCGCTCGGTGTGGAGACGCACCTGATCGTGACGAGCGGGGCCAAGCGGGTGATGACCGCCGAGGCGGGCGGCCCCACGCTGGCCGACCTGACGGCGCTGGCGCACACTGTCCACGACGACCGCGACCTCGCGGCGAGCGTGGCGAGTGGGTCCTTTCGCACCGACGGAATGCTGGTCGTGCCGTGCAGCGCGGGCACGCTGGCGAAGGTCGCGGGCGGTTTCGCGGACAACCTGCTCTCGCGGGCAGCGCACGTCACCCTCAAGGAACGGCGGCCGCTGGTGCTCGTACTGCGCGAGGACCCGCTGCCCCGGCCCATGCTGACCAACATGCTCGCCGCCCATGACGCGGGCGCGACGTTGATGACCGCCTCGCCGGGCTTTTACCACGCGCCGACAGATGTGGAGGAGCTGCTGCACTTCGTCACGGCGCGGGTGCTCGACCAGTTCGGGCTGGACGTGCCGGGCTTCCGGCGCTGGAAGGACAGCGGGGCATGACCGGCGCCTGCCTCCTCGCGGGCCGCACCGCCGCCCTGATTCCCGCCGCCGGATCGGGCACCCGGCTGGGGCGGGGACCAAAGGCCTTCGTGGAGGTCGGGGGGATCAGCCTGCTGGCCCGCAGCGTGGCCGCGCTTGCCCCGCTGGTGGACGAGGTGCTGGTCGCGCTGCCCGCCGGGATGGACCTGCCCCCCGGCCTCCCCGCCCGCGCGGTCGAGGGCGGCGACACGCGGCAGCAGAGCGTGGCCCGGCTGCTCGCGGCCACAGGCGCCGACGTGGTCCTTGTCCACGACGCGGCGCGGCCTTTCCTGCCGGGAGCGGTGGTGGGGGCGCTGCTGGAGGCGGTGGCGGAAACGGGGGCGGCGACGGTCGCGCTGCCGGTGGCCGACACCCTGGTGCGTGGGGAGGGCGGCCTGCGCGTGGAGGACGTGCCCCGCGAGGACCTGTGGGCGGTGCAGACCCCGCAGGCGTTCCGGCGCGAACTGCTGCTGCGGGCGCACGCACAGGCGCGGGCGCAGGGGGTGGCCGCGACCGACGACGCCGGACTCGTCGCGCGGCTGGGCTTCCCGGTGCGGCTGGTCCCCGGCGACGCGCGGCTGTTCAAGGTGACGGCGCCGGGGGACCTCGCGCTCGCGGAGGCGCTGACCCGCGTGTGGGATGCTGGGGCGCGATGACCGCCCCCTCCCCTGCTCCAGCGACCTACCTCGCCCCTGCCAAAGTCAACCTCGGCCTCAGCGTACGCGGGGTGCGGCAGGGGGGCTACCACGACCTGCACACGGTGATGGTGCCGCTGGCGGTAGGCGACGAACTGGAGATCGCGCCCGCGCCGGAGTTGTCCCTGCGGGTGGAGGGCGCAGTGGGGCTCCCCGCCGACGGGCGCAACCTCGTCTACCGGGCGGCGCGGGCCTACCTGGACGCGGCGGGGGTGCCGGGCGGCGCGGCGATCACCCTGCACAAGACGCTGCCCCTCGCCTCCGGGCTGGGCGGGGGCAGCAGCGACGCGGCGACCACGCTGATGGCGCTGGCGCGGCTCTACCCGGCGGGGGTGCGGCTGCCCGAACTGGCCCTGACGCTGGGGGCGGACGTGCCCTTTTTCCTGCTGGGACGGGCCGCGCTCGCGGGGGGCGTGGGCGAGGTCCTCACGCCGCTGCCGGTGCCGAAGGTTCCGCTGGTCCTCGTCAATCCCGGCGTGGAGGTCAGCGCGAGGGACGCCTACGCCTGGCTGGACGGGGAGGAGGAATTCACCTCCGAACTCGACGTGGAGGGCATCCTGACTGGCCTGGCGGGGAGTGGGCCGGTGCCTTACTTCAATGCGCTGCAAGGCCCGGTCGCGGCCCGGCACGCGCCCATCCGCGCGGCGCTCGCGGCGCTGACCGCGGCG
>NZ_JASNGB010000023.1 GCF_030271215.1 Deinococcus rhizophilus
TCTCCCGACGGCGTCGATCTCGTCGATAAAGACGATGCAGGGGGCGGACTTGCGGGCCTGTTCGAACAGGTCACGGACGCGGGCGGCGCCGACACCGACAAACATCTCGACGAAGTCGCTGCCGGAGATGGAGAAGTAGGGGACGCGGGCTTCGCCCGCGACCGCCTTGGCGAGCAGGGTCTTGCCGGAACCGGGGGGGCCGACCAGCAGGACACCGTGGGGGATGCGGGCGCCGAGCTGGTGGTAACGCTCGGGGTGGCGCAGGAAGTCGACGACTTCCTGCAGGTCCTGTTTGGCCTCGTCGCAGCCCGCGACGTCGGCGAAGGTCAGCTTGATCTGCCCCTCGCTGATCACCGCCGCCTTCGACTTCCCGAAGTTGCCCGCCCCGTTCCCGCCGCCCGCGCCGCCGCGCAGCGAGCGCCACAGCACCAGCAGGATCAGCCCGGTCAGGATCAGCGGGAGCACCGACCCCACCCACGCGAAGGGCGAGCCGCCGGTCACGACCCGCAGGGGCACGTCGGTCTGCCGCAGCCGGGTTAGGGTGGACGCCTGGGTCGCGGCGTCGGTGGGCACCACCAGCGAGACGGGCCGCGTCTGATCCTCCAGATACACCGAGGCGTCTCCGGTCCCCGCTAGGGTGAGCAACTTGATGCGCCCGGCCCCGGCATCCTCGAACAGGCGGTTAAGGGTGTAGCGGGCGGGCGGCAGGGTCGGGGCGGGCCGCGTCTGCTGGGGGCCGGGAGCCGGGGCTGCCGCGCGGGTGGCCCCGGCAGGGGTTCCCAGGGGCGCGAGCAGCAGCAGCGGCAGCAGCCGGGGCACGGCGGGGTGCAGGCAGGAGCGGCGCATACGCCATGCTACGGCCCGGCGGGGCGCGACATGGGACGCTTCCTGACCTTCCGGGCATCCCACTCTCAGGAGCGCGTCAGTTTGGGGGACTAGGCTGCCCCCATGCACAAATTCGCCCTGTTCGGCGCCCTTGCCCTGGGTCTCAGCTCCTGCACCGTGACGGTCGGCAGCACCCTCGGCCTCGCCGGAAGCCGCAGCAACCTGATCGCGGAGTTGCGCCCCGACCGCGGCGAGGGAGCCACCTACCGGGTGGGTGAGGAGGTCCGCTTCCGGATCACCACCCGCACGCCCGGCTACCTCACGCTGGTCGCCCTGCAACCCGGCGGCGTCGCCAGCACCCTGGTGCAGGGCGTCTATGTGCAGGCGGGCACCACCGTCTTCCCCCGCCCACAGGACGGGGTGACCTACAACGTGGCCGCGCCGCGCGGTCTCCAGCGCGTCCGGGCGATCTTCACGCGGGTGCGGCCCACCACCGAACTCGTCTTCAGCGGGGTCTACACCGAGGGCCGCTGGAACACGGCGACGACCACGTATGTCCAGCCCTACGCCGCCGCCGACCGCGACGTGCAGGAAACCTCCCTGTACATCCGCTGAGCTGCCCCCACCCGCCAGCCGCCCCCGCGCGGCTGGTTTTGGTTACCCTGCCGGACATGAGCCTGCCCCCTGCAAGCCTGACCTTCGAGGACGCCCGGCGGCGCGTGGACGCCTACATCTCCCAGTTCGAGGAGGGGTATTTTCCGCCCCTGCTGATGCTGGCCCGCCTGACCGAGGAGACCGGCGAGATCGCCCGCGTGATCGCCCACGGCAACGGCAAGACGCCCAAGCCCGGCGAGGACACAGGCGACCTGGAGATGGAACTCGCCGACCTCCTCTTCGTGATGCTGTGCATGGCGAACGAGCGAGGGTTGAACCTGGAGCGCGGCTTTACGCGGATGATGGCGAAGGTCGAGACGCGCGACGCGGACCGCTGGACGAGAAAGGCCGGGCCCGAAGGTGAGGGCAGCGCCTGATGCAGCACGGCGAACGCACGCATGTGCCCGTCGACCTCCACGCGGGCGGGGTGGTCATCCTGAACGGGCGCGGGGACATCCTGCTGGTGCGCGAACTCGGCGTGCCGGGCCAGATGGAAAAGGCTGGGCTGTGGCACATCCCCTCGGGCAGCGTGGAGGACGGCGAGAACCCGCAGGACACCGCCGTGCGCGAGGCCTACGAGGAAACCGGGCTGCGGGTGCGGCTGGTGCGGTACCTGAACACCTACCTGGGCCGCTTTCCCGACGGCGTGTTCGTCCTGCGTCACCTCTGGCTGGCCGAGCCGCTGCCGGGCCAGGCGGTCGCCCCCACCTTCACCGACGAGGTGGCCGAGGCCCGCTACGTGAGCCGCGAGGAGTTCGCTGCCCTGTACGACGCCGGGCAGATCCGGATGTACCAGACGAAACTGTTCTACGAGGCCGCCCTGCGCGAACGCGAGCGCCGCTGATACGGATTCCGTCTGATTCCTGCACATCCAGGACAGCGCTGGATGCGCATCCATCGCCCGGAATCCGTCGTTTTTCCTTCTCCCTTCGGTCGGATTTCCGGGTGTTCAGGGCACCCTTCAATCGGAATCCGGATAAGTCCAAAGCGAGGAGGCGAACGCCTGAGCGCCCGCCTCCCTGGGTCCCGCCGCTTTACTCGTAGCCCAGTTCCCGCAGCGCCTCCTCGTCCTCGCGCCAGCCGGGGATCACGATGACTTCCAGCCCCAGAAAGACCTTGCGGTTCAGGAACACCTCGAGCTGCTTGCGGGCGGCCTGCCCGATCTCGCGCAGTTGCTTGCCGCCCGCGCCGATCACCATGCCCTTGTGGGCGTTCTTCTCCACGACGATCTCACCCTCGATGCGCTGGAGGCCGTCCTCGCGCTCGGTCCAGCGGTTGACGCGGGTGGCGACGGCGTAGGGCAGCTCGTCGCGCAGCTTCTTCATCGCCTCCTCGCGGATGATCTCGGCGGCCCACTGCTCGCGGCTCTGGTCGCTGGCGGCGCCGCGCGGGAAGAAGAAGGGGTTTTCCGGCAGCACGTCCAGAATCTGCTCGCGCAGGGTGCCCACCGCCTCGGGGCTGTTCTGGGCGCTGAGCATGACCTCGGTCGTCTCGCCCGTGCGTTCCTCCAGGAGCGCCCGGTAGAGCTTCATCGCCTCGTCGGGGTACTTGGCGGCGTCGGTCTTGTTGCCGATCAGAAACAGCGGCTTGGGAAGGTCGCGCACCTGCCGGGCGACCAGCCCGTCCTCGTCGGTGGGGGGGTGGCGCAGGTCCACGACCCACAGGATCACGTCCACGTCGCTGAGCGCACTGTGAACCTCCTGGTTCATGTACTTGCCCAGGGCGTCTTTGGGTTTGTGCAGCCCCGGCGTGTCCACGAAGACGATCTGGTGGGTGTCGGTGGAGTGGATGCCGCGCACGCCCCGGCGGGTGGTCTGGGGGCGCGGGCTGGTGGGAGCCACCTTGGTGTTGAGAAAAGCGTTGAGCAGCGTGCTCTTGCCGACATTGGGTTTGCCCACGATGGCGACGAACCCGGAGTGGGTCGCGGCGCCGTCCGCGTCTGGGGAGGAGAATCCGGTCATGGGGTGATTGTCGCACGGGGGGCACCGGGAACGGCCCCGGCCCCCGGCGCGTACTGGGGGCATGAGCGCCCCGACCCGGATTCAGGCGACCTTCGCCGACATGTTTGCCCAGAGCACGGCGGTGCTGACCCGCCCCAGCCCGGCCACCTTCGAGCACTTCGAGCGCCGGGGCGGGGTGCGGCAGGCGTTCTGGTACGTGGGCCTCGCGGCGCTGGTCTCGGCCATCATCGCGGCCCTGTTCGCGCCCTTTCACGGGGACGTGACGGTGCTGGGGCAGTTCTTCAGCCGCCTGGTGCTGATTCCGCTGCAATTCGGCATCTTCACCGGGGCCGTCTACCTGCTGGGCGGTCGGCTGTTCCGGGGCAGCGGGCGCTACGAGGAGGTCGCCTACAGCTTCTCGCTGTTTTACGTGCCGCTGAGCATCCTGGGGACGCTGCTGGGGATCATTCCCATCCTGGGCTGGCTGGTCAGCCTGCTGGTGACGGTCGCGCTGGTGGTGTTCGGCTACCTCGCGGTGCAGTCCAGCATGAACCTGCGCGACCCCGTGCAGGCGGGCGCGACCCTGCTGCTCGCGGCGCTGCTCAATGGCCTGTTGGTCAGCCTGCTGCTCGCGCCGCTGCTGCTCTCGCCCTTCGTGGGCCGCTGACCGGGCAGGCCCCCGCCCCTCTAGACTGCCCGCCATGACGCAGACTCCCGGTTCCTCCGACGTGACCCTTTCCACCGACGACCGCGCCCGGCTCGATCAGGTCTTTATGCAGGTCGTCCTCGACGTGCAGGGGCAGGTCCAGCAGACCCAGCCCCAGCGGGACGGAGCGCTGGCGGCCATGTTCCACAAAGAGCAGATGGGCGACGCCCTGCAAGGCTGCGCGATGCTGATCGCGGGCTGGAACGAGAACCGGGTGGACGGGGCCGGAGTGGACCGCGCGGCCCGTGCCCTGCGCGGCCTGGACCTCGGGGAGCTGGCCGAGCGGGTCGAGCGCCTGCGGGGGATCGCGGACAGCGGGGCCTGATCACCTCTGTTGCCTGCGCCACACTCTGCCGCGCCGACGCTCTGTCACACTGCGGGCACTTCAGGGGAGTACGCCGCCCGCGCCTGATCCGGCCGGGTGCATGAGGGCCGACAGTTCGGGAGGCAACGCCGCCCCGGTCCCACGCAGCGAGGGCCAGACCTGGGCAGGATCCCCCATCCGGGGACGCCTGCTCTGGTGCTGGCCCTCCTCCCGTGGGTGGAGTTCCTGCCGCCGGGTGGGTCCGGGTGGACGGGTCCGGAAGGACTCCCGGAATGGACCTGTGGATGACGTTGTGGATGGGCAAGCCCATGTGGATGTGGGCGGTCTTCTTCGTGCTGGTGCTGGGCCTGCTCGCCTTTGACCTGGGGGTACTGGCGCGGCGCCGGGGGCAGCGGGGTGAGGAACTCGGGGTGGGCGCCAGCCTGCGCCTGAGTGCCTTTTACATCGCCGTGGCGCTGCTGTACGGCGCGTGGGTGTGGTGGGCGCTGGGCGCCGAGAGCGGCATGGCCTACCTGACGGGCTTCGCGGTGGAAAAGGCGCTGGCCCTCGACAACGTGTTCGTGATCAGCGTGATTTTCGCGGCCCTGGCGATTCCCCGTCACCTGCAGCACCGGGTGCTGTTCTGGGGCATCCTGGGCGTGATCGTGCTGCGCGGCATCATGATCGCGCTGGGCGCGGCGCTGGTCTCGCAGTTCGACTGGGTGATGTGGGTGTTCGGCGCCTTCCTGCTGCTGACCGGGGTCAAGCTGCTGCGCGGGGGCGGCGGGCACAGTGAGGCCCCGGACCTGGAGCGCCACATCGTGGTGCGGGCGCTGCGGCGGGTGCTGCCCCTGAGCCCTGGCCTCGACGGCGAGCGGTTCCTGACCCGGCTGCCCGATGCCGCCGGGCGGATCCGGCTGCACGCCACGCCGCTGCTGCTGGCGCTGTTGCTGGTTGAATTCGCCGACCTGGTGTTCGCGGTGGACTCCATCCCGGCGATTTTCGCGATCACGCAAGACCCCTTTATCGTGTACACCAGCAATATCTTCGCCATCCTGGGCCTGCGGGCGCTGTACTTCGCGCTGGGCGCCCTGGTCGACCGCTTCTGGGCCCTCAAGCCCGCGCTGGCGCTGGTGCTGGTCTTTATCGGCGCCAAGATTTTCTGGGGGCAGGCGTTCGGCAAGGTCGACCCGGCGGTCAGTCTGACCGTCACCCTGGCGATTCTGGGCGGCGGCGTGCTCGTCAGCCTGTGGCGTCCGCGCGGGGGGGGCGGCGCCGGGGACGCGGCCCAGGCATAGGCGGGTTCGGCCCGGGCGAGGCAGGGAAGGAACGGCAGGTGGCCGGGAAGGTGCCCATCAGGACACGGCCTTCCCGGCCACCGACCCATTCCCGGCCTACCCCTCGTCCACGAGCCCCTCCTCGGCCAGCACCCGCAGGGCCTCGCGGTCGGCCTGCGCGACCTCGTCGGCGCGGCCCAGCGCTCCCCACTCGTCGGTGCCCCCGCCCTGCCCGTCCCCCAGGATGGGCGGCAGGCCCCGCAGGTAGGCGGCCTGCGCGATCAGGTACGCCGAGAGCGGCGTGGTCAGGAACTGAAACAGCAGCACCGCCGCCAGCCGGGTAAAGGCCGCCGCGTCATTGAGCGCGAAGGCCACCCCCAGGAAGATGCCCGCCGACCCCAGCGTAACCAGCTTGCTGCTCGCGTGCAGCCGCGAGTAGAGGTCCGGAAAGCGCACCACCCCGATCGCCGCCGTGAGCACGAAAAAGGCCCCGATCAGAATCGGGAGGTCGCGAACGGCCTGAAAGTCATCCATGACGCGTGCTCCTCCCGGCGGAGGGCTGGTGGCGAACGGCGGACCGCTTCACTTCATCACCCGGCCCAGCAGCAGGTAGCGGGTCAGGGCCACGGTGGAGAGGAATCCCAGCAGGCTCAGGACCAGCGCGGCGTCCAGCATCACGAGGTAGCCGGTGCGCACAGCGATCAGCGCGAACAGCACGACCAGATTCACGCTCAGGAAGTCGAAGGCCATGATGCGGTCGCCCCACGAGGGGCCGCGCAGCACGCGGTAGGTCACGAGCAGCACCGAGAGGGTCACGATGCCCAGGGCGAGGTTGATGATCATGCGGGGCCTCCGGTGGGCGGGAAGGGAAGGGGGGTATCGAGCGCCAGCAGGTAGCCCTCCACCCGCACGATAGAAGCGCGGGCAGCCTCGGCGTCGGCGGTGCCGATGGCGTGGGCATAGAGGGTGTGGCGGTCGCGGCTCAGGCCCACCGTGACGGTGCCCGGCATCAGGGTGATCGAGGCCGAGAGCAGGGTCAGCAGGCCCTCGCCGCGCAGCCGCAGCGGCACCTCCACGATCATGGGATTGAGCCGGGGCCGGGGCCGCAGCGCCAGCAGCGCGACCTGCACGTTTGCCACGGTGAGTTCGCGCAGAAAGAAGCCGAGGAAGGCCAGCCAGCCAGCCCCGCGCCGCAGGGTGGCCCGCAGGTCGGGCGCTCCCCGGGGAGCGGCGCGTGCTCCCACCGCCCGGGGAAAGAGCCGCACGATCAGCACCCCCAGCCCCAGCCCGACCACGAGGTTGCGGACCCCCGGCTCGCCCAGCAGCAGCGCCCACACCACCGCCAGCAGGCAGACCAGGGTGAGGCGGCTCACGGCTCCTCCGGCACGGTGGGCGGGGGCGGAATCACGACGGGGTCGTCGCCCAGCACGCCCCGGACATACCGGCCGGGCTCGCGGAGTTCGCCTGCCGTCGCCTCAGCCCAGCCCAGCAGCGGCCCCGCGAAGAGGGTCAGTCCCGCCACGAGCGCGGTCGCGGCGTAGGCGGCGGACCGCAGCCCGAAGGGGACCTGGTAGACCGGGAACATCACGAGGTGCTTGCCCCAGAAAAAGCCGCGCCACACGCCCAGCATCGCGTACAGCAGGATCAGGCTGGCGAGCAGGGCGCTGAAGACGGCAACGAGCGCCAGCGGTGACCCCTGAGCGAGCCCCGCCTGCACCAGCGCGTACTTGGCGACGAAGCCTCCCGAGGGCGGCAGCCCCGCCACCGTCAGCGCACACAGCAGGAAGCAGGCGGCCAGCAGCGGCAGAAAGTCGATCATGCCCCGCACCGTGACCAGCCGCGACCCGGACGCCCGTTCCGCGACCGCCGCGATGGCAAACAGCGCCGCCGTCACGAGCACGCTCACCGCGAGGTACGCCACGCTCGCCCGCAGCGCTTCCGGGGTGCCGATGCCCAGCCCAAAGGCGAGGTAGCCCACCGAGCTGATCACCGTGAAGGAAAAGATGCGCCGCCACTCGCGCTGGCTGACCGCGCCAAAGGCCCCGAACAGCATCGTGACCGCCCCCAGCCCCAGCAGCAGCGTGTTGGGCAGCGCCGGGTCCTGACCGAAGACGGTCGTGAACACCCGGATCAGGGCGTAGATGCCCACCTTGGTCAGCACCGCCGCGAAAAAGGCGCCCACGGCGGGCGGCAGCGCCGGATAGGTGCCCGGCAGCCAGAAGCCCAGCGGAAACAGCGCACTCTTGGCGGCAAAGACGATCAGGAGCAGCACCCCCACCGCCGTCACCGTGGTGTTCGGTCCCAGCTCGGCCGACCGCTGCGCGAGGTGCGCGAAGTTCAGCGTGCCCAGCACCCCGTAGGTCAGGCCGCAGGTCACCACCAGCAGCGCCGAGGCGACCAGATTCATCACGATGTAACGGAAGCCCTCGCGCAACTGCTCGCGGGTGGACCCCAGCACCGCCAGCGCGTAGGAGGCGACCAGCATGACCTCGAAGGCCACGAACAGGTTGAACAGGTCCCCGGTCAGAAAGGACATCTGCACCCCCGCGAACAGGAAGAACAGCAGCGCGAACAGGTGGTGCTTTTCCCGCACCGGGTCGGGGTCGGCGGCGGCCTGCCACACGGCCAGGACCCCGCTGACCGCCGCGAGCAGGCTCATCCACGCCGCGAGGCGGTCGGCGGTCATCACGATGCCGAAGGGCGCGGGCCAGCCTCCCAGGCTGCCCACCAGCACCGCCCCGCCCGAGGTGGCGGCGACCAGCCCGGCCGCGAACAGCAGCCCTGCGAGTGCTCCCACCAGCGCCAGCCCCACCTGCACCGGCCTGCGCCACCGGACGAGCAGCAGCAGCCCGACCCCCAGCGGCGTCAGGATGGGCGCCAGCGGCAACCACGCGAGGTCCGCCGGAGTCATGGGCGCCCCCCGGCGGCCACGGGCGAGGCGTCCTCGTCCTCCAGGTCGGGGCGGTCGGGGCTCTGGTGCTCGGGGTCGGCGAAGGAGCCGTCCTCGGCACCCGGGTCACGGGCGAGGCTGTCGCCAAAGGCTTCCACGTCGTCGTGCCCGGCGACCTGATAGGCCCGCAGCGCCACGGTGAGCAGCAGCGCGGTGGTGGCAAAGCCGATCACGATGGCCGTCAGGATCAGGGCCTGCGGCAGGGGGTCCATGTAGGGACCGGGCAGCGTCAGCAGCGGCGGCGACACGTCGCGCAGCCCCGCCACGGTCAGAATGGCGAGGTTGGCCGCGTAGCCGATAAAGGTCAGCCCCAGCACCACCCGCACGATCACCCGCGACAGCAGCAAGAAGACGCCGACCGCCGCCAGCAGGCCGATAATCACGGCAAAGAGGGTTTCCATTCAGCGGGCCTCCGGACAGGGAAGAGGGCGGGGGCGGGTGGGGGCAGCCTGGCTCATTCGTCCCCCTCCACCGTTTCCTGCGGGGCCACCTCGGTCAGCGCGTAGGCGATGGTGAGGCTGGCCCCCACGACCAGCAAGAAGACGCCGAGGTCGAACAGCAGGGCGGTGGCCCACTCGAACTCGCCCGTGACGGCCGTGGTGATGTACCCGTAGTCGCTCTTGAGAAAGGGCTTGCCCAGCAGGTACGGCACCAGGCCCGTCGCAAAGGACAGCGCCAGTCCCCAGGGAATCAGCCGCACCGGGTCGAGGCGCAGCGCCGAAAAGCCGTAGGCGATGCGGTGCAGCACCAGCGCACACGCGGTCATCAGCCCGGCGATGAACCCGCCGCCCGGCGCGTTGTGCCCGCGCCACAGCAGCAAAAAGGAGAACAGCAGCACCAGCGCGAACACCGCCCGGCTGGTCGAGCGCAAGATGGGATCGCCCGACAGCGGGGCCGGGGCCGGGGCCTCCCGGCCAGTGGACGGGGTGGGGGGCCGGGTCATGACCGCCTCCGGGTGGGGGGCTCCGCCGTGTCGTCGGGGGCCGTGCGGGGGCGGCCCGGCTTGCCCAGGCGCACCAGGCTCAGCACCGCGAGCGCGACCATGCCCACCACCGTGATCTCGCCCAGGGTGTCAAAGCCCCGGAAGTCCACCAGCAGCACGTTGACCACGTTCTTGCCGCCGCCGCCCTTGTAGCTGTATTCCAGGTAGTAGGGCGAGATGGGCGGGGCCAGAAAGCGCACGCTGGAGAGCACCAGCAGCGTGAGGCCCACCCCGGCGAGCCCGGCCAGCCCCACGTCGAAGACGTAGCGGCCCCGGGTGCGCGGCAGGTCCCGCACCCCCGGCAGGTACCGGAAGGCCAGCAGAAAGAGAATCACCGTCACGGCCTCCACCAGCAGTTGCGTCAGCGCGAGGTCGGGCGCCCGGAAGGCCAGAAAGGCCGCCGCACTCCCGAACCCCGTCAGGCCCGTCACGATCACGGCGGTCAGGCGCCCGCGCGAGAGCAGCACCCCCACCGCCCCCGCGACGAGCAGCGCGGCGACCGGCAGCACTCCCAGCGGCAACTCCCCGAAGGGATAGAACACCTGCGGCGCCCGCCACACCGCGTAGCCCGCCATCAGCGCGGCGGCGGCCAGCGTGATCCGCAGCTGGTCGGGCAGCGGCAGCCCCTGCGTCCGCGCGATCAGCCACGAGGAAAAGACGTTCACAGTCTGGGTCAGGCTGTAGTACACCGTGTTCGCGTTCACCCGGGGGGTCAGGCGCCGCCCCAGCGCCTCCATTCCACTGGCCTGCCACACCAGCACCGCCCCCAGCGCCCAGGTGAGAAAGGTCGCCAGCAGCGCGGGCGTGACCCCGTGCCACAGCTTGAGGTTCCCCTCGTAGGCCCCGAAGTTCAGGGCCCCCTGCGCGGTGCGGGTCAGGGCCTCGGCGGTGCCGGGCAGCAGCCCGAAGGCCAGCGCGGTCAGCGCGAGTCCGGCGGCGGGCAGGGTCAGGCCGGGCGGGGCCTCGTGCGGCTCGGCCCCGGCGGGGGCACGCGGCGCTCCCAGAAAGACCCGCAGCAGCCTCAGCGAGTACGCGAAGGTCAGCGCACTGCCCGCGACCGCCACCGCCAGGAAGAGCGGCCCCTGATGAAGCATCGCCTCGTAGAACAGCTCCTTGGAGATGAAGCCGCCCAGCGGCGGCAGCCCCGCCATGCTCAGGGCCGCCAGCAGGGCCACCGCGAAGGTCAGCGGCAGCGCCCGCCGCAGGCCCCCCAGCAGCGGCAGTTCGCGGGTCCCGGTCTCATGGTCGATGATGCCCACCACGAAAAAGAGCGCCGCCTTGAAGGCCGCGTGGTTGAGCAGGTGCGCGGTCGCGGCAAAGCGGCCCTCGGCGTCGGCCAGTCCGTAGAGGCTCATCAGCAGGCCCAGCTGCGACACGGTGGAATACGCCAGCAGCGCCTTGAGGTCGGTCTGCCGCAGCGCCAGCCACGACCCCCACACCAGCGTCGCCAGACCGACCGGCACGATGATGGCCGACCACAGCGCCGCCCCGCCGAACAGCAGCCCGAACTTGGCGACCAGGACCACGCCCGCCTTGACCATCGTCGCGGAGTGCAGGAAGGCCGACACCGGGGTCGGGGCCTCCATCGCGGTGGGGAGCCACAGGTGGAAGGGGAGCTGGGCGCTCTTGGTAAAGGCTGCCAGCAGCGTGAGCAGCAGCGCCGGGGTGAAGTACGCCGACTCGCGCAGCGCCCCCACGTCCAGCGCCGAGAGCGACGTGCTGCCGCCCCCCAGCGCGATCATGGCGACCGCCGCCAGCATCGCGAGGCCGCCCAGCGCACTCACCAGAAACGCCTTGACCGCCCCGTCCCGCGCCGCCGAGCGGGTGTGCCACAGCCCGATCAGGAGGAAGCTCGTCACGCTGGTCATCTCCCAGAAGCCGAACAGCGCCACGAGGTTGTCGCTGAGGACCAGCCCCAGCATCGAGCCGCCAAACAGCAGGAGGTAGCTGTAAAAGCGCCCGAACCGTTCGCGCTCCGAGAGGTAGGCGACCGAGTACAGGCTCGCCAGCGTGCCGATCACACCGATCAGCACCGCGAACAGCAGAGAGAACCCGTCGCCCCGGAAGGCGAGGTCGAGGCCCAGGGTGGGCACCCAGCGGGTGACCTCCAGTGCGGGCGCCGCGCCCGGCATCCCCAGCAACTCGGGAATCAGCAGCAGGGCAGGCAAGAAGGCCGCTGCCGCGACGTACCCGGTGCGGCGGCCCAGCCTCGGGCCCAGCCACGCGGCGAGCGCGGCGATCAGGAAGGGAAAGAAGACCGCGAGCGTCATGGACCGCCCGCGTGCGGAATAGGCGGGAGTAGAGGCCGTGTGGGCATGGGAACCTCCGGGAATAGGGCGCCACCGCCCCGCCAGGGGTCCTGGAGACGGGAGGCGGTCGCCACTCAGCGACGGCGGGAGATGGAGCCGTCCCCCTCCGGCTCCGCTGGTCCTCGGATTCGCCCGTGCCCCGGCGGGTGCCCCCGGGAAACCTGCGTCCGACCGGAGGTCAGTTTAGCGGACAGGCGCGGAAGAACCGGGAGGGCGCACACGCGGCGCGGGGCAACCGCCGAAGTCAGGGCGCCGGGGGAAAAGCCCCCTCACCCCTCATGCGGACTCTGTTCACACGGACTCTGTTCATATGGACTCTGTCCAACCCGTGACCGAACCGGGAGGGCACCGCCCCGGTCACTCCTTTCCCGCCCCCCGTTGTTTCCTGCTCGCTCTGCTTCGCCGTCATCGTGAATGGACGCCCCTTCCTGGGAAAAACGGACTCGCTTGAGCAAACCTGCCCGCTGGGGACGCCACTCCTCAGCTTGGCGAGTCCGCTCGGGCGGAACGGTTTCTGTCACTGGTCAGCCGGAATCTGTGTCACCCCCGGTGGGAGGGAGGTGGCGGGCCAAGTGACTCGCCGGGCGGCCTGCAAGCTCCGGCCCATTCCTCTAGACCGCTCCCCCCGGCCCATACCCGCCCGGTCTAGACTGCGCCCCATGTCGCCCCGCGCCGCGTTTCCCTGCTGGCCCCGTTTCCTCCGGGTCTGACGCCGCGCTGCCCACCAGCCACCAGCCCCCCGGAGGAGTTCAGCTCTCCGGGCGTTTTCGTTTGAGCCCCTGCTTTTCAGCCCCGAGAGGACCCCCATGTCTCCACCCCAGCCCCCGGCCCAGCCCGCCCGCACTGAAAATCTCCATGTCACGGCCTTCACGCCGCTGGTCACCCCGCGTGACCTCAAGGCGGAGCTGCCCCTCACGCCGACCGCCGGGGCGACGGTGCTGGCCGGACGGCAGGCCGCGCAGGACATCCTCGCGGGGCGCGACGGGCGCCTGCTCGCGGTGGTGGGGCCGTGCTCGGTTCACGACTTCGGGGAGGCGGTCGCCTACGCCGGGCGCCTGGCTGCGCTGCGGGCGCGGGTGGGAGACCGGCTGGAGGTCCAGATGCGCGTCTACGTGGACAAGCCCCGCACGACGGTGGGCTGGCGCGGCTTCCTGATCGACCCCGACATGACCGGGGCCAACGACATGAACGCCGGGCTGCGCCGCACCCGCGAGCTGATGCTGCGGGTCTCCGAACTCGGGCTGCCGGTCGCCACCGAGCTGCTCGACCCCTTCGCGCCGCAGTACCTCTTCGACGCGGTGGCGTGGGCCTGCCTGGGGGCCCGCACCGCCGAGTCGCAGACCCACCGCGTCATGGCGAGCGCGGTCAGCGCCCCGATGGGCTTCAAGAACGGCACGGGCGGCGGCCTCAAGCTCGCGGTGGACGCCATTCTCGCCGCGCGGCACCCCCACGCCTTTTTCACCATCGACGACGACGGCCGCGCCTGCGTGGTCCACACGCGCGGCAACCCCCACGGGCACGTCATCCTGCGCGGGGGCCGGATGGGGCCGAATTACGCCGCCCCCTTCGTCGCGGAGGCCGCCGCGCTGATGGAGGGGGCGGGCCTGACCCCCGCCGTCATGGTGGACGCCTCGCACGCCAACAGCGGCTCGGACCACACCCGGCAGGCCGGAGTCTGGCGGGACGTGCTCGCGCAGCGCCTCGCCGGGGGGACGGCCCTCCGGGGCCTGATGCTGGAATCCAACCTGCGCCCCGGCAAGCAGGCCATTCCCGCCGACCTGTCGCGGCTTCAGCCCGGCGTCAGCATCACCGACGCCTGCGTGGGCTGGGACGAGACCGAGGCGCTGCTGCTCGAAGCGCATGCGGCGCTGGGAGGCTGACCCGGAGTTTTCCTTCATCCCCACGGTTGCCCGGCGGGCCAGCCTTCAGACTGTCCCCATGCGGTTGGTCGTGATGGGCGCGGCAGGCAGTGGCAAGACGACGGTGGGGCGCGAGGTGAGCGCCCGGTCAGGCTGGCCGTTTCTGGACGGCGACGATTTCCATTCCCAGGAATCCCGCCGCCGGATGGCCCGGGGCGAGGCGCTCACCGACGCGGACCGCTGGCCCTGGCTGGAGCGGCTGCGGACCGAACTGGAGGCGCGGCCCGCAGCCGTCCTGGCCTGCTCGGCGTTGCGGCGGGCCTACCGGGACGCGCTGCGGGGGCCTGGGGTCCGCTTTCTGTTCCTGCGGGTGCCGGAAGCGTTGCTGCACGGGCGCTTGGCGGCCCGCAGCGGGCACTACGCGGGGCCGGACCTGCTGCCCTCGCAACTCGCGGCGCTGGAGGAGCCGGGCCGGGACGAGCCGGATGTGCTGACCCTGGGCGTGACGGCCGCCGATTCGCCCGCCGACCTCGCCGCCCGCGCCCTGACCGCGCTGGGGGTGGCCCATGCCTGACCGCCCCAGAAGCCTCGGCGGGGGCCGCAAGCCCTCCGAGCGACCCAGCAAGGTCTGCGCGGCCTGCGGCCTGCCCTTTACCTGGCGCAAGAAGTGGGAGCGCGACTGGGAACAGGTCAAGTACTGCTCCGACCGCTGCCGGGCGGCGGCACGGCGGGGGACCTCGTGACCGCCCCGGCTTACGGCCTGGTGTGCCTCACGGTCGGCCCGGAGGTGCGTTTCCGGACCATCACCCTGACCAATTACCGCAAGCTCTCGCCGGGCGAGCGCGAGGCCAAGCTGCTCGACCTGTACGCCGACAATATCGTGCGGGTGCGGCGGGCGGCCGAGTTCTGCGCGGCGCGGGGCATCCGGCTCTACCGCCTGAGTTCCAGCCTCTTCCCCATGTTCGATCTCGAGGACGATGACACCGGCCGGGCAGTGCTCGATCACCTCGCCGGGCCGATGCGGGAGGCGGGGCAGGCCTTCGAGGACGCCGGGATTCGCGTGCTGATGCACCCCGAGCAGTTCATCGTGCTGAACTCGGTCCGCCCCGAGGTCCGGGCGGCGAGTGCGCGGGCGATCGCGGCGCATGCCGACACGCTCGACCGCTTCGGCTTTCCGCGCTCGACCTGGAACCTGCTGCTGCTGCACGGCGGCAAGGGGGGGCGGGCGGCTGAACTCGCCGCGATCATCCCCGATCTGCCCGACAGCGCCCGGTTGCGCCTGGGGCTGGAGAACGACGAACGCGCCTACGGCCCGCAGGACCTGCTGCCCGTCTGCGGGGCAACGGGTGTGCCCCTCGTCTTCGACGCCCACCACCACGTCGTCCGCGAGAAGCTGCCCAATCAGGAGGACCCCAGCGTGCGCGAGTGGGTCCTGAAAGCCCGCGCCACGTGGCAGCCTCCCGAGTGGCAGGTCGTCCACCTCTCCAACGGCATCGACGGCCCGCAGGACCGCCGCCACAGCCACCTGATCACCGACTTCCCCAGCGCCTACCGCGACGTGCCCTGGATCGAGGTGGAGGCCAAGGGCAAGGAAGAGGCGGTGGCCGGGCTGATGGGGCGGGGGGCTGTACCGCCGGAGCAGCCGTGACCCATCCGCAGGACCGGCACGGCAGAGGACGCACCCGGTCCGCCGGGGTTTTGCGGGCGCGGCGGGCTGCTTCAGCGCTCAGGAAGACTTCACGGTTCGGAACAGAAAAAAGGCCCCCGGGGGAGCCCGCGCTACACTGACGGCCACGTTCAACGGAGTCTGGAGGGTCGCCTGAGCCGCGTTCTGGGCTGGTTCGGGCGACCTGCTCCGTTGACGCCCGCCTCCAATTCTCTTGGAAGGAGAGTTCCATGACCGACCACCCGAACCGGCCGCCCGCGTCCCCCGAACCCCGTGGGGTCAGCGAGCAGAGCAAGCAGGAGCAACTGAGCGAAAGCCGCAAGGACTCGCGCGGCCAGTACCTCACCACCAACCAGGGCCTGCGGGTCAGCGACACCGACAACTCGCTGACGGCGGGTCTGCGCGGCCCCACGCTGCTCGAGGATTTCCACCTGCGCGAGAAGATGATGCACTTCGACCACGAGCGCATCCCCGAGCGGGTCGTGCACGCCCGGGGCTCGGGCGCCTACGGTTACTTTCAGGTGTACGAGCCGCTGACCGAGCTGACCCGCGCCCGCGTCTTTCAGGACCCGTCGGTGAAAACCCCCGTCTTTGTGCGCTTCTCCACCGTGGCGGGCTTTCGCGGCTCGGCCGATACGGTGCGCGACGTGCGCGGCTTCTCGGTGAAGTTCTATACGGAGGAGGGGAACTGGGACCTCGTGGGCAACAACATGCCCGTCTTCTTCATTCAGGACGCCGTGAAGTTCCCCGATCTCGTCCACGCCGTCAAGCCCGAGCCGCACCACCAGATGCCGCAGGCGTCGGCGGCGCACGACACGTTCTGGGATTTCATCTCCCTGATGCCCGAAACCGCCCACAACGTCATGTGGGTGCTGTCCGACCGCGCCCTTCCCCGCAGCTACCGCATGATGGAGGGCTTCGGGGTGCACACCTTCCGCTTCGTCAACGCCGAGGGCAAGGCCCGTTTCGTGAAGTTCCACTGGCGTCCGGTGCTGGGCACGGCCTCGCTGGTGTGGGACGAGGCGCAGAAGATCGCCGGGAAGGACCCCGACTTCAACCGCCGCGACCTGTGGGAGGCCATCGAGAAGGGCGACTTCCCCGAGTACGAGCTGGGCGTGCAGATCGTGGAGGAAGAGGACGAGCACCGCTTCGACTTCGACCTGCTCGACGCCACCAAGATCATCCCCGAGAACGAGGTGCCGGTGCGGATCGTCGGCAAGATGACCCTCAACCGCAACCCCGACAACTTCTTCGCGGAAACCGAGCAGGTGGCGTTCCACCCCGGTCACGTCGTGCCGGGCATCGACTTCACCAACGACCCGCTGCTGCAGGGGCGGCTCTTTTCCTACCTCGACACGCAGCTGATCCGGCTGGGCGGGCCCAACTTCGCGCAGCTTCCCATCAACCGCCCGGTCGCGCCGGTCCACAACAACCAGCGCGAGGGCTACGGGCAGCAGACCATCCACCGGGGCCGCGTGTCGTACTTCCCCAACTCGCTGGGCGACGGCACGCCCCGGCCCGCTCCCGAGGCCGAGGGCGGGTACGTGCACTACGCGGAGCGGGTGGCGGGCCACAAGATCCGTGGGCGCAGCCCCAGCTTTGCCGACCATTTCACCCAGCCCGCGATGTTCTGGCACTCGCTGACCCCGCCCGAGCAGGACCATCTGGTCGAGGCCGCGCAGTTCGAGCTGGGCAAGGTGGAGGTCTTCGCCATCCGCGAGCGCATGGTCCACGAGTACCTCAACCGGATCGACCACAGCCTCGCCGTGCGGGTGGCCGAGGGGATCGGCGTCGAGCCGCCCACCGAGGATGCCAGTCCGGCCGTGACGGGACGGGTGCCCGAAGTCGGCGTGGAGGCCCGCAAGCGCACCGACTCCATCAGGACCCGCAAGGTCGCGGTGCTGGCCGCCGACGGTGTGGACGACGCGGGCCTGAGTGCCGTGCGGCAGGCGCTGACCGACGCGGGGGCCACCGTCGAGGTGATCTCCAGGTTCCAGAAACCCTTGCAGGGAGAAGGCGGCGAGGTCAAGGTGGACAAGAGCTTCATGACCACTGCCTCGGTGATGTACGACGCCGTGTTCGTTCCGGGCGGGCCGGCCAGCATCGACGCCCTGAAGGGGCAGGGGGACGCCCTGCACTTCCTCAACGAGAGCTTCAAGCACGGCAAGGCCATCGGCGCGGCGGGTGAGGGTGTGGCGCTGCTGCGGGCGGCCGACCTCGCCGGGGTGGACCTTTCCGGGCCGCAGGGCCAGCCCGACCTCGGCGTGGTCACGTCGGACGGCGCGGAACTCGTGAATCTCACCCAGGGCTTTATCGCCGCCGTGGCCCAGCACCGCTTCTGGAACCGCCCGAAGGGTCAGGTGCCTGCCTAACCGCCCTCGCCGACGCGCCGATGGGTGGCCCTGAGCTTTCCCCCTGCCGAGTTCGCCCCCTGCCGGGTTCGGTTCGGCAGGGGGATTCCTGTGGTGACGCCGCCCGGCTCCCGGCACGCTACCCTGGGAGGCGTGAACGTCGTCGTCTTCGACCTGGAAACCACTGGCCTCTCGCCCGAGCGCGACGCTATCGTGGAGATCGGGGCCATGCGGGTGCGGGACGGGCGGGTGCGGGAAGACGAGCGCTTCGAGACGCTGGTGCGGCCCGTGAGTGGCGAGGGGTTCCCGCTGCGGATTCCCTGGCGGGCGCAGCAGGTCCACGGCATCAGCGACGCGATGGTGCGCGGGGCGCGGGAGCTGGGCGACGTGCTGCCCGAGTTCCTCGACTTCGTGGGCGACTCGGCGGTGGTCGCGCACAACATCGGCTTCGACGGGGGCTTCTTGCGGGCGGCCACCCGGCGCCACGGCCTGCGCTGGGCCCCGGCCGCCGAGCACTGCACCCTGCAGCTCTCGCGCCGCGCCTTTCCCAGCGAGCGCTCGCACAAGCTCGACCTGCTGGCCGCGCGGCTGGGGCTGGAGTTCGCTCCCGGCGGGCGTCACCGTTCCCTGGGAGACGTGCGCGTGACCGCCGAGGCGTACGTGCGGCTGATGGAGCGCTTGCGGGTGGGGGCGTAGGGGCTTACCGGCCTGCCTTCGCCGCCCCTGCCGTCACCTTCGGCACGAACACGATGGCGTTGGGCACCGGCCGACTCCAGACCGTGTTGAGGTAGCCTCCCAGCCCAGCGTACCCGCCCGTCAGATAGGCGGTCGCGCTCGATCCGCTGTCCAGCCGCACCGCGTCCTGCACGCCCGCCCCCACGAGGGCCGCCGCGAACGCTTCCGGCGTCCCGTGCTCCAGGTAGGCGACGGTGGGCTGGTCCCCCAGCACCCCGAAGGCGACCTGCCGGGTGGCCCGCCAGATGCTCGCGCCCGTGTCAAAGGCCTCGCGCCCGGGGTCGAGGACCACCCGCCCGCCCCGCACCAGCAGCGGCCCGGCGGCCAGCGCGTCCTGCGCCCGGTCCCAGGGGGCGTCGGTGGCCTGCCAGTTCACCGACACCGTGAGCCGGGCGCCCGGTGTGCGCGGCAGGGCAGAAAAGCGGGCCGGGTCGAAGGTCAGCGCCAGCACCCCGCGCGGCGGCACCACCGGCCCTGGGGCAGCCCGGCTGACNACCGTGAGCCGGGCGCCCGGTGTGCGCGGCAGGGCAGAAAAGCGGGCCGGGTCGAAGGTCAGCGCCAGCACCCCGCGCGGCGGCACCACCGGCCCTGGGGCAGCCCGGCTGACCCGGCCCCCCTCGGCCCACAGGGTCGTCAGGCCCCCGGCGCCCACCCGCGTCGCGCCGTCGCCCACAAAGGCGGTCAGCAGCGTGGGCCGCACCTTCGCGCCCACCCCGTTCACCGTGAGGGTCCCGAAGTCGCCGCCCACCACGTAGCGGGGGCGGGGATACCCGAACAGCGGCGTGCCCTGCGGGGTAAAGCCCACCGCCGCCCGCCTCTCCAGACTGCCCGCCGTCAGCAGGCCCCCCACCGCCACGAGGTCCACCGGAAGACGGCTGGCGGGGTCGAAGTAGCCGCCGTTCACGCCCGCCACTCCGCCCGCGGCCTGCACCAGCGCGGCCACGTCCCGCGCCGCCCCCACCGGGGCCGTCACCACGCGGGGCTGAAACCGCGCCGGATCGAAGCTCAGCAGATGCAGCCCGCCGCGCGTGCGGTAGGTCACGCCCCCGGGCAGCGTTTCCGGGTTGACAGGCGGCGGCACGCGGGGGTCGAGGTGCGTGGTCGTGTCGATCACGACCCGGTAGGGGTTGTCCAGGGTAAAGACCTCGCTGGTGCCTCCGCCCGTGCGCAGGCCGACCCGCAGGCCCTCCGTGGTGGCCTCCACGCGCAGGTCGTCCCCGCCGGGCAGGGCGGTCCGGGAGGCGCTGCCCGTCACGCGCGGCAGCAGCACGTTCAGGCCACCGGACTCGCGCACCACGCGGTGGGGGGTGGCCGCGCTGAGTTCCAGCACGACCCGCTGCACTTCCACTGTGCGGTGCAGAGAGCGCCCCACCCGCACGGTGCCCAGGTTCGCGAGTGGGGGCAGGGAGGGAGCGGGAGCAGCAGGCGCAGGTGCCGGAGCCGCCTCCGCCGGGGCCGGGAGATCGGGCGAAGGGGGGAGCGTTTCTCCCGGGACGGCAGCGGGAGCGGCGAACCCCAGCAGTTCCGGCGTGTCGGCCGTGACCGGCACCCCCAGCAGCCGCAGGGCCGCGAGCGGCACGTACAGGCTGGGGCCGAGGGCCTGCGGCGGGGGCAGCGGCGCTCCCCCCGTCAGCGTGAACCCTGCCGCCCGCCAGCCCAGTCCCGGCGCGTACCGCAGTTCGCGCTCGCCGTAGCGCAGGCGCAGGTCCTGCGGGTCGTTGCGCACGGCCACGCCCAGCCGGGGCAGGGTCCAGACCGCCAGGGCCTCGCTGCCGCCGGGCAGGAGCCGCGTTTCGACCGCCGCTGCCTGCACTGCGCCGCCCACTGCCACCGGGCGGGCAGCCGCTGCCCCCGCCGCCCATGCCAGCAGCGCCAGCGCCGCCGCTCCCCTCGTTCGCCTCCTCGTCACGGGCGCGAGTGTAGCGTGCCCGCCTTCCTGTTGGGCCACGCGAAAACCGCCCGCACGGGGCGGGCGGCTTCGGAAAGGGCCGGTGTGGCTTACTGCCCGGCGGGAATCAGCACGGTGTCGATGATGTAGACCGTGCCGTTCGAGGTGGCGATGCCCTCGCCCTGAATGTTGGCGTCCCCGATCCGGGCGCCCGCCGTGCCGCTGGGACGGGTCAGCGGGATCTGGACGTTGGTCGCGGTGGTGAGCGTGGGGCTCTCGGCCAGCGCCGTCGCGGTCACGCGGCCAGACACCACGTGGTACAGCAGGACCTGACGCAGGCGGGCCGGGTCGGCCCGGAGCGCCGCCAGGGTGGCAGCAGGAACCGCGTTAAAGGCGTCGTTGGTGGGCGCGAAGAGGGTGAACTCGCCGCTGCCCAGCGTCTCGGCCAGACCCGCGGCCTGCACCAGCTCCGCGAGGATGCTGAAACGGGGGTCGGTCGTCACGAAGGCCGCGAGGCTGCCTGCCGCCGGGGTGGCGGTCACCGTGGCGGTGGTGGTCGTGGTGGTCGTCGCCGTGCCCGTCGTTGCCTCGGCGGTGGCAGGCGCCTCCTCGATGGTTTCAGCGGCGGGGATGGTCAGGCCGGGGGGCAGCAGCACCTGATTGATCACGAAGATGGTGCCGTTGCTGGCGGTGGTCAGGCTGGCCGTGACCGGGGCCGCGTTGACAGCCCGCGCGGTGCCGCTCAGGGTCAGCGACAGCGTGCCGCCCTGCACCGAGGTCAGGTTGGTGTTGCTGGCGAGCTGCTCGGTGCTCAGGCGGCCCTGCACCACGTGGTACAGCAGCACCTGCCGCAGCACCTCGGGGTTGGCGGCGAGGTTGGCGAGGGTCGCGTCGTCGAGCGCCGCGAAGGCGTCGTTGGTGGGCGCGAAGACCGTGAACTCGCCGCTGGTCAGCGTCTCGGTCAGGCCCGCGTCGCTGAGCAGGTCAAGCAGCGTGCTGAAACGCTCGTCGGCCACGATCACGTCGTACAGGGTGTTCGTGGTGACGGTCACTTCGGTCTCCGTCGCGGTGGTCGTCTCCGCCGCCGTCGCGGTCGACTCGGTCGTGGTCTCGGTGGTGGCCGTCTCCGTGGTCGTCTCGGTGGCGGCCGTGGTTTCCGTGGTGGTGGTCGTGGTGGTCGTGGTGGTCGCGCCCGTCAGCGGCACGGCCGGGATGCTGCGGATGTCGAAGGCGGCGGGCGCCGTGACGACCGGAGCGGTCACCACGGGGGCCACCGGGGCGGGCGTGGTCACGACCGGAGCAGCGGGCACGGGAGCAGCGACAGCCGGGGCCACCGGGGGCACCAGCACCGTGTCGATCACGTGGATCACGCCGTTGCAGGCGGCCACGTCGGCGCGGGTCACGGCGGCGTTGTTGATCATGACGCGGCCGTTCATCACGCGGACGTTCACGGTGGCGCCCTGCGCGGTGCGGGCGCTCGTCAGGCTGCGAACCTGCGCCGAGGAGACCTTGCCGGGCACGACGTGGTACAGCAAGACGCTGCGCAGCATCTCCTCGTCGTTGAGGATCATGGCGAGCTGGTCGCTGGGCAGCTTGGCAAAGGCCGCGTTGGTCGGCGCGAACACCGTGAACTGGCCGCTCGCAAGCGTCTCGGTGAGCCCGGCCGCCTCGACCGCCGTCAGCAGGGTGCTGAACTGCGGGTCGCTGGAGACGATCTGCGCGATGCTGCGGCAGGTCGCGGGGTTCTGGGCGGCGGGAGCGCCGGCCCCGCCCGCGAGCGCGGGGGTGGCAAGCATCAGGCTGAGCGTGAGCAGGCTGGTCTGCTTCTTCATAAGGTCACCTCGGAGAGAAAGTTTTTAAAAAGGCTGGTCCGTCCCCCAATGTTCTACACGGCGCCCTGAAACGCAACTTCGGTAACGTTTCCCCCACATCTCCTAAAAGAAAAAACGGCCTGGGTTGGCCGCTTTCTCATGCACTGCTCACAGCCCCGGAAACTCACCGACCGAAGTACTCCGGCAGGTCGGCCTCGGTGATCAGCACGTCGCGCGGTTTGCTGCCCTGGTGCTTGGAGACGATGCCCATCGCCTCGAGCATGTCCATCAGCTTGCCCGCGCGGGCGTGGCCCACCGACAGTCGGCGCTGCAGCCGCGAGACGCTGCCCTGGCCCTCCTCGATGCAGATCAGGGCCGCCTGCCGCAGCAGCGGGTCGGAAAAGTCCATGTTGGCCCTGTCCGGGCCGGGGCCGCCGGCCTCCGGGGCGCCCTCGAAGTCGGAGCCGTAGGCTTCCACGAAGGCGTCGTCGAACACCTGCCGCCGCAACTCGTCGGCGATGCGGGCCGACTCGACCTCCGAGATGTACGGCCCCTGCAGGCGCATGGGCTTGATCAGCCCCGGCTGGTAGAACAGCATGTCGCCCATCCCGGTCAGCCGCTCGGCGCCCACACTGTCCAGAATCGTGCGCGAGTCGTGGCTGCTGCTCACGGCAAAGGCGACGCGGGCGGGCACGTTCACCTTGATCAGGCTGGTCAGGATGTCCACGCTGGGCCGCTGGGTGGCGAGCACGAGGTGCATCCCGGTCGCGCGGGCCATCTGCGCGAGGCGCATGATCGCCGACTCGACCTCCTTGGGCGAGGTGATCATCAGGTCGGCCAGCTCGTCGATGATGATGACGAGGTGCGGCAGCTCGGTCTCCTGCACCATCCGCATCTTGGCGTTGTACTGCTCGAGGTTCTTGGCGCCGACCGCGCTCATCATCTTGTAGCGCCGCTCCATGTGCGCGACCGCTCCCAGCAGCACGCCCGCCGCGTCCACCGGGTTGGTCACCACCGGCCGCACGAGGTGGGGAATCCCGTCGTAGGGGGTCAGCTCCACCATCTTGGGGTCCACCATCAGGAAGCGCAGTTCGGTGGGCAGGTAGCGGTAGAGCAGGCTGGTGATCAGCGTGTTCACGCACACCGACTTGCCCGAGCCTGTCGAGCCCGCGATCAGCAGGTGAGGCATCTTGGCGAGGTCGCCCACCATCAGCTCGCCGTCGATGCTCTTGCCCAGGATGATGGGCAGCTTGGCCCGCGTGCCCCGGAAGGTGGGCGCCGCCGCCGCCTGATGAAAGGTGACGGGCTCGCGCTCGAGGTTGGGCACCTCCAGCCCGATCACGCTCTTGCCGGGCACCGGGGCCTCCACGCGCACGCCGCCCACCGCCAGCGCCCGGGCGAGGTCGTTGGAGAGGCTGGCGATGCGGCTGATCTTCTCGCCCGGCGCGGGCTCGATCTCGTAGCGGGTCACGGTCGGCCCCCGCGCGAAGTCCACCACGCGGGCCTGGAGACCGAAGTGCCGCAGCGTCTGGTCGATCACGGCCGCCCGCTGCTGCGCCGCGACCTGCAGGGCGGCCGGATTGACCGTGCCCACCGGGACGGGGTCAAGCAGGTCGTAGCCCGGCAGCGCGAGGTCGGTCGCGCCCTGGCTGGGGCGGCGGCG
>NZ_JASNGB010000230.1 GCF_030271215.1 Deinococcus rhizophilus
CGCTCGCCGCGCCGGTCGTTCGCCCTCAGGCCACCCCCGCTCAGGCCGCCCAGACCCGCGCCCAGACCATCGAGCAGGCGCAGACGGTCCTGGCCCAGGGCGCCCGCACGGGCCGCAGCGTGATCGCGCGGGCCACGGCCTACAACAGTCTCGCGGCGCAGACTGACTCCACCCCCTTCATCACGGCGACGGGCACGCGCACCCGGCCCGGCGTCGTGGCCCTCAGCCGCGACCTGCTGCGGGTCTTCCCCTACGGCAGCCGCATCACGGTCGAGGACCTCAGCGGGAAGTACAACCACCTGCTGCGGGGCCGGGTCTTCTACGTCGAGGACACGATGGCCGCCCGCAAGACGAACAGCATCGATATCTGGATGGGCACCCGCAGTCAGGCCCTGCAGTTCGGGGCGCGGCAGGTCCGCATCACCGCCGTTCGCTGAGTCCTGTCTCCCCCCGCATCTCGCTCCCCAGGGCGCGGCCGTCTCTCCGGAGGCGCTCCGCGCCCCTCGCCGTGACGGGGCGCCCTGGCCGGAACTGCTATCGTCCCCAGACGTGACCCGGACCCCCCCCTGCCCCCCGTTCCCGCTGACCTTGCCATGAGCCGCGCCCCGGACCTCGCCTGGACAGTCGCGCGGGCGCACCTCGCGCGGCGGCGCACCCAGAACGTGCTGACGGTGCTGGGCATCGCGGTGGGCGTGATGGTGCTGATCGCTGCCCTGAGCCTCACCAACGGCTTTACCCGTGCGCTGATCGACGCCACCCTGCGGGCCAGCCCCCACCTCAGCCTGACCGCCTACGCCCCCTCGGGCCGGGACGCGGGGCTGGAGGCCGAGGTGCGCTCGGACCCACGTGTCGCCGCCTCCGTGCCCTTTGTGGGCGACAAGGGGCTACTGACCCGCCCCGCCGGGGAGGGCCGCGCGGCGGGGGTGGATTTCGCCACCCTCTTCGGCGTGACCCCGGCGGCGGCCGAGGTGCTGGACCTGCGCCCCGAGGAAGCGCGGCTCCTGCGGGAGCTGGGTCCGGGCGAGATCCTGCTGGGCGAGGCCCTGGCCCGCAGCGTGGGGGCCTTTACCGGCGACGAGGTGCGGCTGCTCAACAGCACCCAGCGCCGGGCGTCCCTGCGGGTGGCCGGGGTGTTCAGCAGCGGCAACTACCTGATCGACTCGGGCTACGCCTTTACCAGTCTGGGAACCTTGCAGACCCTGCAGAGCACGGACAACGTCACGGGCTACCAGATTCGCCTGCACGACCCTGACCTCGCCCGCGAGGTGGGGCAGGACCTGACCCGGCTGCGGCCCTACGCGCCCCTGCCCTGGCAGGACCTGTACGGCACGCTGCTCGACCAGCTCGCCCTGCAAAAGCGGGTGATCGCCTTCGTGGTGTTCCTGATCGTGATTGTGGCCGCCTTCGGCATCGCCAACGTGCTGACCCTGGCCGTCTTCGAGAAGACCCAGGAGATCGCCATCCTGCGGGCCATCGGGGCCACGCGGGGGCTGATCACGCGGGTCTTTCTGATCGAGGGAGCGGTGCTGGGGCTGGGGGGGCTGCTGCTGGGCAACCTGCTGGGTCTGGGCATCAGCCTGTATTTCACCGTGCGGCCCTTTGCGTTGCCGGGCGACCTGTACTTCATCACGGCGCTGCCGGTCGAGGTGCGCCCCACCGATCTGCTGTGGGTCAACGCCGTGGGACTGGGCACCACCCTGCTCGCCGCCTTGATTCCGGCCCGGCGGGCGGCGGGTGTGGAGCCCGCGCGGATCATCCGCTGACGGTGGGGGCCAGGCCACGCGGGAAAATGCCGCCTGCACCGCCCCCGCACAAGCTGACCGTGGGCTGAAGCACCATTAAGCTTCGGGGCATGCCCGCTCATGGCCCGTCATGGAGCCCCCCGTAGCCTGCTTCTCGGAGGTACACCCATGAACAAGCTTCTGATGATTCCCGCCGCGATGCTCCTCAGCACGGCGGCTGCCGCTCCCAAGATCAGCGCCCAGAGCATCATTGTCAACCCGACGCAGCCTGCCCTCTCGGTGAGCGTGCGTGTGAACAAGGACACGACCGGAAATGCCAACCCCACCTACCGGGTGGGCGAGAACATCTCCATCTCGACCAGCGTGAACCGCGACGCCTACGTCTACCTGTTTAACGTGGACGCCAACGGCGAGGTCACCCAGATTCTCCCCAACCGCCTCGGCGGCGAGAACTTCGTCAAGGCCAACACGACCGTCACCTTTCCCCGGGCGGGCGCGAACTTCACCTTCACCGTCGGTGAAGACCTCGGTCTGAACAAGGTGCTGGCCCTGGCGAGCCTGACCCAGCTGAACCTCGACCAGATCAGCTCCTTCCGCAGCCAGCAGGACCAGTTCGCCACCGTGAGCGCCCGTGGGCAGAACCAGCTCGCGCAGGCCCTGAGCATCGTGGTCAACCCCATTCCCCAGAACAGCTGGGTCACCGACACGGCCTTTTTCTCGGTCGTCGGTCAGACCCCGGTGCAGACGGGCAGCCTGTTCGTGGGCACCAACGTCTCCAACGCGACCGTGACCCTCAACGGCCAGCGTCTCGGCTCGGCCAACACCACCTTCAGCAGCATCCGCCCCGGCACCTACCCGGTGCGCGTGCAGGCTCCGGGCTACCGTGACTTCACCACCACCATCACGGTGCGGGCGGGCGTGACCACCAACCTGAACGTGGACTTCGCCCAGGCCGTGACCCCGGCGCCCGCGCCCATCGTCAACCAGTTCACCCTGTCGATCCGCAGCAACGTGGCGAACGCCCGCGTGTTCGTGGACGGCCGCGAGGTGGGCACCATCCGGAACGGCGGCCTGAGCGTGTCGGTGGCGCGTGGCAGCCACGAGGTCGTGCTGATCGCCCCCGGCTTCCGCACCTTCGTGAACACCTACAACGTCACCCGCAACGCCCAGATCACCATCACCCCTGCCCGCTAAGGCCGCGAGGGACCAGCCCAGACCCCCACCCGCGTCGGTGGGGGTTTTGGTGTGCCGCCTTGCCCTACGGTCCCTCGCCCAGCAGGTCGTGCAGCACCCGCGCCGTCATCCCCCAGATGTCGTGGCCGTGCCAGGGGTAGCGGTAGAGCGGCACCCGCTCCCCGCCGGGCAGGGTGCGCGTCTCGCGGACCAGGGGGGCAGCCCGCAGCTCGCCCAGGGTGGGCAGCAGCAGCTCGGCCACCTCGGCATTCAGGGTCAGCCTCGGCTGGGCTGGAATACGGGCCAGCACCGGCGTGACATGAAAGCCGACCGGCGTGAACACGTCGTCGAGTTCGCCCAGCACGGTCACGTCGGTGGGGGAGAGGCCCACCTCCTCGTCGGCCTCGCGCAGGGCCGCCTGCACCGGGGTCTCGCCGGGGTCGAGGCTGCCGCCCGGAAAGCTGATCTGGCCCCGGTGGGTGGGCAGGTCAGCCGATCTCACCGTGAGCAGCACGCGGGGATCGGGCTCGCGGGTCAGCCCGACCAGCACGGCGGCGCGGCGAAAGTCGGGCAGGTGCAGCCGCTGGCGCGTGCGCTCCCCCACCCACACCGCCCAGGGGTCTTCCAGCACCGCGTCCAGGGGATCGGGGGCCTCGCTCATACAGTCCCCGTCCCATCCGTTCTCAAACCGGAAAAGCG
Organism: Deinococcus rhizophilus; assembly: GCF_030271215.1. Classification (GTDB taxonomy): domain Bacteria; phylum Deinococcota; class Deinococci; order Deinococcales; family Deinococcaceae; genus Deinococcus; species Deinococcus rhizophilus. Next base: position 3,615 of record NZ_JASNGB010000230.1, read on the forward strand.
CGGATTTGGGCACTCCTTGCTCGGCCACCGTTTTTCCCTGCTCGCTCTGCTTCGCCGCTTGACGAGTCTGCTCGGATTGAACAGTGGTTGGACCTGTTCAGTCGGAAGCCGTATCACCCTTCCTCCGGGTCGGGCAGGGCCAGCAGCCGCGCCTGGGTGTGGTCGCGCAGGGCCACCTCCGCGTCCACGCCCAGCGAGCGGGCCCAGGCGACGGCGGCGGCCAGGACCTCGGCCACCCCGTCTGCAGAGTCGGGCGCCCGGTCCAGAGCGGCCTGAACCTCCCCGCGTCCTCCCTTCCTGTCCCCCGCG
>NZ_JASNGB010000231.1 GCF_030271215.1 Deinococcus rhizophilus
GCCTCGGCCGGGGCCGGAGCCTGCCCCAGCACCACCGCCAGCACCGACAGCAGCGTGAGCATTCCCGGCCACGCCCGCAGCCACGCCGCCCACCGGGTCAGGGGCGGCAGGCTGGGGCGGGGGTCGGGAGGCTGGGACATGGCAGGTGGGGAAGGCGCGGTCGGCCGCGCAATGCCCCGGAGAATAGCAAAGGGTTGATGAAGGAATGGGGAGCGGGGTGGAGCCGGGGCCGTGCTCATGCGGTCCGCGCTCCCCTCCGTGGGACTCGCGGAACCCCTGGGCAGGGAGAACTGCGACCCTGCGACCCTGCCAACCGCGTGTCCGGGCCCGGCCCTCTAGAGCAGTTGACAGAATGACGGCCCCCGGGGAAGGGCGCCCCAGGTGCCTCCCCGAATGCCCAATGCTCTTCTTCAATTCGCTCTGCTGCGCAGCTTTGCAAGTCCGCTCGGCCAACGAATGCGGAAACCCACCGCCTTCTTATGGCACATGCTCTAGCCCCCGCTTAACCGTGCCCCGTCACCCTGCCGGTGTCCCGGTGAAGGTCACCGGGCAGAGTTTTCCAGGAGTTCCCCAGGAGTGACCCCATGAGCCAGCTCAACCGTCAGACCCTCTTCGCCCTCGCCGCCGTGCCCCTGACCGCTGGCCTCGTGCTCGCGGCGAGCGGCAGCGGCACGCCCCCGGCCCAGTCGGCTCAGCCGGAACAGAGCCAGTCCAGTCAGGCGCAGCCCGGCACCCCCCGGACCCCGGCCACACCGCCGGGCACCCGCTCCTCCGACGTGTTCGTCCAGAAGCTTGCCGCCACGCTCGGCGTCAGCGTGGAGCGGTTGCGGGCGGCGGCGGTGCAGGCGGGAAACGCCACCATCGATCAGGCGGTGGAGGCCGGGGACCTGTCCGGCGAGCGGGCCGCCCGCATGAAGGAGCGCCTTCAGAACGCGCCGCTGAACTTCGGCTCAGGTCGGGGCGGCTCCGGCGGTCACGACCACGGCGGACGCGGCTTCGGGCGCGGCTCCGGCCAGCACCACGGCGAACGGGGCGGCTTCGGCCCCGGCGGGCAGGACCAGGGCAGCGCCCCGGCGCCGGAGGACACGGGCGCGACCGGGCTGGGCACCTGACCCCTCCGCCGCCCCATCTGCGGCCCGCCGGGTGGGGAGCACCCGTCACACTGACCCCATGACCTCTCCACCCGCCCCGGCCCCGTCCGCCGCCCTGCCGTCGCCGCGCTGGTCCGCGTGGCGGCGGTTGGTGCTGCGGGCNCACTGACCCCATGACCTCTCCACCCGCCCCGGCCCCGTCCGCCGCCCTGCCGTCGCCGCGCTGGTCCGCGTGGCGGCGGTTGGTGCTGCGGGCGGGCACGCTCTACCTCGCGCTGTATTTCCTGATCGGCGGACAGCCGCTGCTGGGAACGGGCTTCGGGGCGCAGCGGGTCGCGGCGGCGGACGGGTTGCACGGCCTGCTGTTCGGCCGCCCGCTGCCGCCGTACACCATGACCGGAAGTGGGGACACGGCCTTTGACTGGACCTTTCTGCTGCTGGTGCTGGGGCTGGCGATTCTCGGTGGGCTGGTCTGGACGCTGGCGGGTCGGCGCGACCCCTCGCCCGCTTCCCTGCACCGCCTGGGCGATGGCCTGCGCGTGGTCCTGATTCTCTGGCTGACGGTGTATGCCCTGGCGAAGTTCAACTTCGGGCAGTTCGGGCTGCTGCACCCCGGCCAGCTCCTGACCACCTACGGGGAATCCAGCCCGATGGGGCTGCTGTGGCGCTTCATGGCGGCCAGCCCCGGCTACCAGTATGTCGCGGGGGTGGCCGAATTGCTGCCCGCGCTGCTGCTGTTGCACCGCCGCACGGTCACGCTGGGGGCACTGGTCGCCGCCGTCACCATGACCAACGTGCTGGCGCTGAACCTCCTCTACGACGTGCCCGTCAAGCTGTTCAGCGCCCACCTGCTGCTCGCCGCGCTGGTCCTGCTCGCGCTGGACGGCCAGAGGCTGTGGGCCTTTGCCACGGGCCGGGCCTTTGCCGCCCGGACAGCGGTGCCTTCCTCCCGCTGGGAAGCCCCGACCGCCTGGGTCGTGACGGTGCTGCTGCTCGGCGGCGCGGTCGCCAGCGGCCTGAGCGGGCTGCCCCGGCTTCAGGAGGCCCGGCAGGAGGCGGCGCAGCAGGGCGATCTGCTGCGTACCCGTGGCTTTCACTGGGTGAACGAGCGGCCGTTCAACCGCTGAGTGCCACAACAAGAGAAAGGGGCGGCCCCCCAACCGGGAGAACCGCCCCTCTCTTTTCTGCTGCGGATGCCGGGCCGCTGGAAGCTGGCCCCCCTCCCCTTACGCCTGCTCGACCTCGACCATCTCGGACGCCTCGACGATGTCGCCGATTTCCACGCCCTCCCAGTCGAGGTTGATGCCGCACTCGTAGCCGGTCTGGACCTCGCGCACGTCGTCCTTGAAGCGCTTGAGGCCCACCAGGGTGCCCTCGTAGACGACCTGCTTGCCGCGCGTGACCTTGGCCCTGGCGTTGCGGCGCAGCATCCCGTCGGTCACGTAGGACCCGGCGATGTTGCCGCTCTTGGGGTGCCGGATGACCATGCGGACCTCGGCGCGGCCCAGGTAGCGCTCCTCGAACACGGGGTCGAGGGTGCCCTTGATCAGGCGCTCGACCTCGTCGATCAGTTCGTAGATGATCCGGAAGGTCTTGATCTCGATGCCCTTGGACTCGGCCACCTTCTTCACGCCGCCCGAGGGGGTCACGCTGAAGCACAGGATGGTCGCCTCGGCGGTCGAGGCCAGCAGCACGTCGCCCTCGGTGGGAGCGCCGATGCCCGAGAGCATCACGTTGATCTTGACGTCCTCGCTCTCCTTGCGGGCCAGGATGCCCTGAATCGCCTCGACGCTGCCCTGGGTGTCGGCCCGCAGAATCAGGTTGACGGTGCGGGTCTCCCCGAGTTCGCCCATCATCTCTTCCAGGGTCAGGCGGCGGCGCTCGCGGGAGTTCTCGGCGTCGCGGCGGTCGCTGGCGCGTCCGGCGATGACCTCGCGGGCGGCGTGCTCGTTTTTCGCACTCAGGACCGTCTCGCCGCTGGCAGGGGCCTCGGAGAAGCCCAGAATCTGCACGGGCGTGCTGGGTCCGGCCTCCTTGAGCCGCCCCCCGGCCGAGTCGGTCATCGCCTTGATCTTGCCGTAGCCCTCGCCGACCACCAGGAAGTCCCCGACATGCAGGGTGCCCTGCTGCACCATCACCGTGGCGAGGACGCCCGACTGACGGTCCACCCGGCTCTCGATGATGACGCCGGAAAAGGGCGCCTCCGGGTCAGCCCGCAGGTCCTCGAGTTCGGCGGTGAGGCTGATGTACTCCAGCAGGTCCTCGACGCCCTCGCCGGTCTTGGCGCTCACGGGCACGACCACGAGGTCGCCGCCGTACTCCTCCGGCACGAGGTTGAGCTGCGTCAGGTCGGTCTTGACGCGCTCGGGGTCGGCCTGCGGCAGGTCCACCTTGTTGATCGCCACGATCATCGGGACCTTGGCGGCCTGCGCGTGCGCGATGGCCTCGCGGGTCTGGGGCATCAGCGAGTCGTCGGCGGCGATCACGATGATGGCGACGTCGGCGACGTTGGCCCCGCGCGCCCGGATGGTCGTGAACGCCTCGTGGCCCGGCGTGTCGATAAAGACGATGCGGCCCTTGCTGGTCTGGGCCTCAAACGCCCCGACGTGCTGGGTGATGCCGCCTGCTTCCTTGGCCGCGACCTTGGTCTTGCGGATGTAGTCCAGCAGGCTGGTCTTGCCGTGGTCGACGTGCCCCATGATCGTGACCACCGGGGCGCGGTGGGGCACTTCCGTGGCGGTGGAGGCCGGGGCCGCTCCGGGTTCACGCTCGGCGGTGGCCGTGGCGCTGGCGCTGGGGGCCGGGGCGGCGTTGCCCTGCGTGGCCG
>NZ_JASNGB010000232.1 GCF_030271215.1 Deinococcus rhizophilus
CAGGCGTTCGTTCTCGCGTTCTAGCTCGGTTTGACGGTCCCCCTGCCGATCACCAGCGAGGCGGGCAGGCCCCATACGGGTGCCGTTCTGCCCAAGACGCGGGCACGGCCTGCCTCCAGGAACTGTGCCTTCCACGTGTGAATCTGGCTCTCGTTGACGCCGTGCTGTCGCGCAGCTTCCGCCCCGCTGAGCTGGCCCCCTAGCACCGCCAGGACGATGTGCTCCTTGGTGTCCGTCGGCCAATTTTTCCGTTGCTTTCCCCAGCCAGCCCCTCCAGAGTGCCCGACCCTCGCAAGTGGGCAGGTGATTTTGGAAGGATTTCCTGGAGCATTACCGGCAGATCGTCTTCAGCTAGGCAACCGGCTGATTCAGATCCATGCCTCGGAACCGGCTCGAGCGCCCGCCCCGCATCCATACACGGAATGAGTGACTCATGACGAAAGAGCAGATTCTGGCCATGATTGACGCCGAAGCCGAGGCCATTGTTCGGCAGTACGGGCAGCATCGGCTTCCTCCGGGGGAACCCTTCGCCACGCCTCCGGCACAACTCCTGGAAGACTTCATCAACGCGACCGTCTATATGGCCTTCAAATCGCAGCAGATCCTGCGTGAAGACCAACTGACCGGTGTCGATCCGGCAGGCGCGACCACATATTTGACCGAGCTGTCGATCATCGCCGCTATCGCCCGCAACCTCAGTACCCGGCAAACACGACCCGAAACCGCCTTTTTCATGCTCGCCAGCTGGCTAGATACGCGAAAGCGGGGCATCGTCGATGCTCTCAAGGCTCAGGGGGTCCAGACGGCTCCCCAGGTGGCTCTCGACCAGATTACCGACTCCGGACAGAGAGGGAAACTGGTCGCAACCGACTTTGCCCTGTACGGACTGCTTTCCATGAAGGCGCGGCCTACCCCTGTAGGTGCCCTGCTCGACCAGTACCTCGAAGGTCTCTCCATCTTCGCCGGGCACCCGGTAGCAGGGAAATGAACGGCGGCCTCCTGCGCCCGCTTCAGCGAAGTCCTGGACATGCGTCCGAGGGAGAGGAGCTGATCTTGGTGCGCTGAGAACATCGTCGTCACCCACGCGGCAGGAGGAGCCCGGCGGCAGGCGTCCTCGGTGGTGCCGCCACCTCCAGCAAGGAGCCTGACCGGGCATCTCGGTGCCGGACTTATGCCGTGTAGCTCTCTACAGCGACCTGGAACGCCTCTTCACATTGCTGGCTGTAGGCGGCCTCGACCTGACGGAGGGCCTCGTCCCGGCGTCGCGCCGCCTCGGCACGGATCGTCGCGGCCGCCAGCTGGAGGTCATGCAGGGCATGGACGTAGGCGGATTCCACTGCGGCGCGAACGGCCGGGGAGCCTGTGAACTCCACGTGCCAACGGCCCAGGCGGGTCGACGATCGGAGGTTCGCTCCGGGCCCCACCCAGCGCCGGGCCACCTTGAGATAGAGCTGGGCTTCCGCCGGGTGTTCGAAGCCCCGAGAAAATGCCACCGCGCCGTACGCGGGCTCGGCGGTCCTGCCGGGTCCACCCTGGTCGGCCGCCCGTTCCCTCGCCCGGCGCTCTTCGGCCACCTTGCGGCGCTGCTCCGCAGCCTTGCGGTCCTGTTCCGCTCTGACCTCCCTGGCGCGCCGCCGTTCTTCTTCGGCCTTGCGGCGCTGCGCCTCCTGGCGCCGCTGCTCGGTCTCGGCGAGGTACTGGGCCCGGCAGTAGGTGGCGAGGTCGTCGTAGATCGTCGTGGAGCTGGGCTTGCAGGGCACGGAGGAACCCTGCCGCGACAGGACCGCTTCGAACCATCGCAGCAGCTCAGGCTCGCTCAGCCCGGCACCCACGTTCGAGGTGTTCAGGGAACGGACCTCGGCGAGCAGCCGCTCGTACGCCCCGGTGTGCCCGAGGCCGCGGCGAAGGCCCTGGCTGAAGGCCGGCCCCTGAAGCCAGCGCTTCCTCGCCGGGGCGCCCATCGCACGGAACAGCACCTCCCTGGGGTCAGCACCCGTACCTCTCTGGTACCCACCTGCGGCCGCTCGCCCAGGCCCCTGGGCACCGGAGCCGCCGGAGGGCCGGGTTCCCGGCCGCGTCCCTGGACCGGCCGGGCGCTGGTGTCCGTGCGCCCCCCCAGGAGCAGACGGCGTGGCCCCGGCGAGTCCGATCTTCACCCGCAGCAGGGCGATGTCCAGCCGCCTCGGGAACTGCGGATCGAGGTCGTGCAGCACCAGGCGGTGCTTCTGACACAGCTCGACCAAGACGCCGACGCATTTCTCCTTCTCTCCACTCGCGGTCGTGGAGGCGCCATGCCGGAAGACCTTCCGGGCCCGGTCCACGGCACGTTCCCGTTCCTGCATCACGCCCATCAGGGTGCTCCCTCCACTCCCACGCGGTCGTCACGGCCGGCGAGTCCCGGCAGGGCCAGAGACGTCCGGTCCCCGGAGGCGTGGAACCAGACTCCCCCGAGAAATTCGGTCTCCGGCCGGGCGAAGTTCAGGTGGAGGTCGTCCAGGCTCGACTGGACGACCTCCTGCGCCCGCTCCACGTCGGCCTGCAACTCGGCCCCGCGGACATGGAGGGCCGTCTGGCCGAGGTGCAGCGCATTGAGTTCCCGCAGCGTCTCCCAGTCCCGCAAGACCTCCGGAGAGGCGCCCAGCCGCACACCCACCAAGACGCCCCGTTCCCCGGCCGGACGCGCCGTCACCCGGTCGAAGACGCGGTACACCAGCAGGGGCGCCCGGGGCTGCCTCGACGCGAGCACCGTGACGCTGGCCTCCAGGGCCCGCGCCTGCGCGAGGCCAGCGTCCAGCACCTTGTGGCCGACCCCGACCACCCGGCCGAGGTCCTCCCCGGCCAGGGCCCGGTCGAAGGTCAGGCCGCGGTAGCTGCGCAGCACGCCGATCTCGTCCGTCCAGGCCTCCGGGGTCTTGAAGGTCAGGCCGCCCTCGTCCCGGACCTGCCGGCGGTTCAGGCTCAGCGCTCCCCGCAGGAAGGGCTCGAGGTCGGGCAGGTCGACCCGGGGAATCTGCCGGCTCACCTCTTGGTAGTCGAAGCGCGCGCTGTGGCCGACGAGGTCCCGCACGACCTCGACCACGTCCTGGCCCCCGAAGTGGCCCGTCCTCGCGTCGAACCAGGTGCCGAGGGCCTCCCTGGGGACGGCGCCCGCTCCGGCGAACAGGTCACGGAACAGGGCCGGCGAGGTCATGCCCAGCACCATCTGCAGCAGGTCTTCGGGTTCGTCCATCACCTCGCCGAAGGCCTGCATCACCCGCTCGAGCTTCACGGTGAGCCTGTCCCAGATCAGGGCCTCGACGGTGTCCTCGTTGCGCAGGGTCAGGACCTCCACCTGCCGGGTCTGGCCGTAGCGGTTGAGCCGCCCGACCCGCTGGTGCAGCCGCATCGGGTTCCAGGGCAGGTCGACGTGGACGAGCGTATGGCAGGCGCTCTGCAGGTCGATCCCTTCGCCGGCCGCCTCGGTGGCGACCAGGAACCGGACCTCGCCCCGGTTGAACCGCGCGGCGGCCTCCTCGCGGGGCGAGGTCAGGGTCTGCCCGGACACGTCCACCCGGCCGTCCCCGTTGATGAAGGCCACGCTGCCCTCGCCGTAACGCCGGCCCAGTTCGGCCATCAGCAGGGCCTGCGTCGCCTTGTACTCGGTGAAGAAGAGGACCGACCGGCCCTGGAAGCGCGAGTCCACGGCTTCCAGGATGGTGCGGACCTTGGTCTCCTCCCTCACCCGGTCCGCGGCCGCGACCAGCTCCTCGAGGCGCTCGAGTTCGTGCTCCATCAGCCGGACCCAGCTGGCCCACTCGCCCACCTGCTCGTCCAGCGCGTTGACGGCCTCGGTCTCCGCCTGGCCTTCGAGCTCGCGGTACTGCTCGGCGGTGCGCCGCGCGCCGCGTGCCGCGCGCGTGGC
>NZ_JASNGB010000233.1 GCF_030271215.1 Deinococcus rhizophilus
TTCCTCGCGCCACCTCCGCGCCCGCGTGATCGCCTCGGCGGCCTTCAGGGCCACGCCCCTCAGGTCGCCTCCCACGTCCTGCACGAGCGCTCGCGCCCGCTCGCGGTCCGGGGCGGGCAGGGGCGCCTGCCGGGGCACGTCGGGCGGCCGGGGCACACTCCCGACGCTGAAACGAATCTCGGTGACCCGCTCCTCGCCCAGCACCTCGTTGAGCCGCCGCAGAAAGTGGTGCCGCTGGAGCGTGAGATGGTGCGCGGTGGTCGAGTCGCGCACCTCCACGAACAGGGTGCCCCCCTGCTGCGAGCGGGGCCGCGTCAGCCGCGCGATCTCCGGGCCCACCGCCTGCGGCCAGGCCAGGATCGCCCGCGCCTTTTGCACCCCCTTGGCGATGCGGGCGGTGCCCAGCGTCGCGCCCATCAGGTCGGACAGGCCACGCGGACCCCCCAGGCGGCGGGGATGGCGAGAGTGGCTCACGCCGTCACCTCCAGCGCCCCCACCGCCGCCCGTTCGCCCTCGGGCGTGAAGCGGCCCGCGTGCGCCCGCAGGGTCAGCGCCGAGCCGGGCACCCGCTCGGTTCCGGTCACGACGGCCTGCGGCACGCTGGCGGCGAGGTCCAGCAGGAAGAGGCGGCGGCCGGGGTCGAGTTCGGCCGAGAAGTCGTCGATCAGCAGCACCGGCTTTTCCCCGAAGCGCTCGGCCAGCAGTTCGAGTTCGGCGCGGCGCAGCGCGAGCGCCACCGTGCGGCCCTCGCCCCGGCTGGCGTACTCGCTCGCCGGAAAGTCGCCCAGCCGCAGCACGAGGTCGTCGCGGTGCGGCCCGGTCACGGTGGCTCCCCGCGCGAGTTCCTCGGCCCGCCTGCCCTTCAGGTCGGCCCCGTAGGTTTCCGGGGCGGTGGACTCCTGCAGGGTCAGGCCCAGCGGCTTGCGGCTGCCCAGCCCCGCGTTCGCCTCGGCGGCGAGTTCCGAGAGGCGGGTCAGCGCCCGGCGGCGAAACAGCATGATGTCGGTGCCCAGCCCTACCAGCGCCTCGTCCCAGACGTGCATCGCCCAGTCCTCGCCTGCGCGGAGGGCCGCGTTGCGCTGCGAAACCGTGCGCTCGTAGCGGGCGAGCTGCTGGCCGTAGCGGGCGCTCAGGCGCGAGAGCAGCGCGTCCAGGTACGCCCGCCGCCCCGCCGGGGGACCGAAGACGAGTTCGGAATCTTCCGGGCGAATCCACACCGCACTGCCGCGCGGCAGGTCCCCCGCCCTCACCCGCACCCCGTCCACCTTGAGCTGCCGCCGCCCGCGCCCCAGCCCCACCTCCTGAATGCTGAGGCTGCCGCCCTGCTGCACGTCGGCCCGCACGTAGGCTTCCTTCTCGCCCGACTGCACGAGCTGTTCGAGCCGCGTCACGTCCGTCAGCCCGGTCAGGGCGAGGTAGGCGGCCTCCAGCAGGTTGGTCTTGCCCGCCCCGTTCTCCCCGAACACGCCCGTGACCCCCGCCGGAAAGGTCAGGGTGTCCGGCGCGAGATTCCGGTAATTCAGGGTGGAGAGGGCCGAAAGCTGCATCCCCTCAGTCTAGCGGGGAGGGGAGAGAGGGGGCGGTGCCGTGGGCCGCAGTTGGGCGGGCGCGGGCGTAGCATCGGCCCCATGCCCCCCGCCCGCGATGACCTGCTGATCCTGGCCCCCCATCCGTCCGGGGCGCTGCCCGCCGACGTGCTGCGCGAGATGCTGGGGGCAGGCAGGTTCGACACCGCCCAGCGCGAGGCCCTGCTGCGCCGCGTCTTTCTGGAGGGGGACCCCCACACCGACCTGATCTTCGAGCTGCCCGGTGTCCGCTTCCTGCAGGCGCCCTGGAGCCGCTTCGCCGCCGACCTCAACCGTCACCGCGACGACGGGGCCGACAACGGCGTGATCAAGCTCACCGATTTTGCCCGCCAGCCCCTCTACCCGGCGGGCTTCGCCCTGTCCCCGCAGGCGCGGGAGGCCCGGCTGCGGCGCGTCTGGGACGCCTTCGACCATCAGGTGGAGGCCGAGATCGCGGGAGCGCGGCTGATGATCGTGGGGCACGCGATGGCCTCGCACGGCCCGGCGCTGGGGCCGGACACCGGAGCACCCCGCCCGGCGCTGACCATCATGCCGGGGACGGCCGCCAGCCCCACCATTGCCCCCGAGCTGTGGGAGGGGCTGCGCGAGGCGTGCGAGGCGGCCTTCGCCCCGGTCCTGACGGGCGACCTGACGCGGGTGGCGGTGGGTGACCCCTGGACCACCGATACGCTGAGCGCCCGCTGGACCGCGCGGACGGGCGTGCCCGCCTTCGGGCTGGAGGTCAACGTGGGGCTGTATTTCCCCGAATGGGGGGTGCCGGACGGAGCCGCGCTGCGGGAGTTGAACGCGGGGTTCGGGCGGTTCGCGGACGCGGCGCTGGCGCTGGTGCGGGAAGGCTGACGCCCCTCACGCCTCCCGCGTCGCCAGTCCCCGCACCGTGTCCACCAATTTGCGGGCGGCCTCGTGGTCGGGGGCACCCGCCAGCGCCTCCTCCAGCAGGGCCAGCCCCTCCCGCGCCTTGGCATCGGCGTGGGCCTGGGCGTGGGCGACGCTGCCGCTTTCCAGCAGCCAGCGGTGAATCCGGGCGATGGTGGCAGGGTCCTTGTCGGTGCGGGGGCGGGCCATCTGGTCGAGAAAGAGGGCCTTCTGCTCCTGCGGGGCCGTCTCCAGCCAGTGCAGCACGATCAGGGTGCGCTTGCCCTCCAGCAGGTCGCCGCCGATCTCCTTGCCATACTGCTGCGCGTCCCCCAGCAGGTTGAGCACGTCGTCGCGGATCTGGAAGGCCGCGCCGAGCTTCAGGCCGGCCGGGGTCAGGCGCTCGTCGGGGGGGTGCCCGGCAGCCAGAGCGCCCAGCCGCAGCGGGACGACCACGGTGTAGTGCGCGGTCTTGAGCCGCACCATCTCCAGGTAGTCGGCCCCCGTCAGCGCCCACTCGCCGCCCTCCACCCAGCTCAGGTCGAGGTGCTGGCCCTCGGCCGTGCGGTGAATCATGGTCAGGAACTCCTCCATGCCGCCCGGCACCCCGGCGCGGTGGACGGCCGCCCACATGTAGGCGTGCAGGGCGTCGCCCACGTTGATCGCCAGCGGCACCCCGTGCAGGCGGTGCAGGGCAGGCTGGCCCCGGCGTTCCTCCGAGTCGTCCTCGATGTCGTCGTGGATCAGCACCCAGTTCTGGAACAGTTCCAGGCCCGCCGCGAGCCACAGCGCTCCCTCCCACGCGGAGGTGCCGGGCCGCGCCCCGTGCGCCCGCGCCGAGGCCAGCAGCAGCGCCGAGCGGATGCCCTTGCCGCCGCGCAGGGGGTAGTCGCGCAGCATGGCGTGGAAGTGGGCCAGTTCCGGGCGGGCCGCTCCTCCCGGCTGTGGTGGGGGCAGCAGCGACAGCACGCGGGTCAGCAATTCGGGGTGCATCGGGGGGCAGCATAGCGGGGCGGGGGGGACTGGCCGCCTCCTCACCCGGTCCCTCTACACTGCCGCCATGACCTCCGCGCCCCTTCCTCCCCGCCGAGCAGCGGTCGCGGCGCTGCGGTGGATCGTGCCCGGCGTGGTCGTGCTGGCGCTGGGTGCCCTGGCGCTGACGCCGGACGCGCGGGCCTTTCTGGGCGAGGGCTGGGAGGCCCTGACCTCCAGCGACCCGGCGGTCACCCGCGCCTTCGTGGAGGACCTGGGCCCGGCCGGGCCGCTCGCGCTGCTGGCGGGGTTCGTGCTCCAAGCGGCGGTGCCCGTGCTGCCCGCCCTGGTGATGACGGCGGTGACGGCCCGCGCTTACGGTCCGGTCGAGGGCTTCCTGCTGGTGTACCTGGGCACGCTGCTGGGCGCTGCCGCCGGGTACGGCCTGGGCCGGGCGCTGGGCGACACGCTGGTGCGGGCGC
>NZ_JASNGB010000234.1 GCF_030271215.1 Deinococcus rhizophilus
TTGCCGCAGCGGGGTCGCCAGCGGGAGGGCCTCGCCGCCGCTGGCCGCGCCATCGTCCGGCCCGGCATCCGGCGTGGGTCGTGCAGGCGCGGGAACCGGCCCGGAGTGCGGCACCTCCTCCCGCCCGCTGGCCTCCAGCGCCCGTTCCAGGGGAGGGCTGAGCAGCGCCCGCGCGAGATGCACGCAGCCCTTCTTGCCGCAGCCGCACTCGCCCCCGGTGTAGATGCCGTCGGCATTGAGCAGGAACTGTTGGCGGTAGACCTGCCCACGTTCCTTGACCTCCGAGCGGCCCGTATACCCGTGTGGGGTGCGGGTCAGCTCCACCCCGGTGACAGCCCGCACATTCAGCGCCAGCGCCGCGCTGACGGTCGACAGGGCGAAAAAGGCCGGGGGAACACGCTCCAGCCGCATCCCTAGACCCGCGTCAGGTCTTTCGGCAGCGGCAGGAACTCGATCTCCGGGTGCTGCTCGGCGGTGTATTCGAGGTCGTACTTGCTGCGGAACAGCATCACCGGGCGGCCCTGGTCGTCCTCGACGTGCCGGGCGAAACGGGCCACGCCCTCGGGGTCGCCCGCCAGCCAGCGCACCAGCCCGTAGGACGTGACGTGCAATTCCACGTCCACGCCGTATTCCTCCGCGAGCCGGGCCTGAAAGACCTCGAACTGGAGGGGGCCCACGGCCCCGAGGTAGGGGTCACGCGCCCCGTCGGTGGGGTAGAAGACCTGCACCACGCCTTCCTCGGCCAGCTGGGTCAGGCCCTTCATGAACGCCTTGCGCTTGCCCACGTCCTTCAGGGAGAGGGTGGCAAACGTCTCGGGCGTGAAGCGCGGAAAGCCCGGCAGCGCGACCTTCGGCTCCACGCTCACCACGTCCCCGATCTGAAAGACGCCGGGGTTGACCAGCCCCACGATGTCGCCGGGGTAGGCTTCCTCGACCTTCTCGCGGTCCTGCGCGAAGAGGGTGTGGGCCTGCGAGAGCCGCAGCTTGCGCCCGGTGCGGGTGTGGGTCACGTCCATGCCGCGCGTAAAATGCCCGCTCATCACCCGCATGAACGCCGTGCGGTCGCGGTGGGCGCGGCTCATGTTGGCCTGAAGCTTGAAGACGAAGCCCGCGAAGCCCGCCTCGGGCGCCCGCTCGCCCAGGTTGGTCTCCACCGGGCCGGGCGGCGGCGCGAGGTCCACGAAGTTGCGCAGAAAGTGCTCCACGCCGAAGTTGTTCATCGCCGAGCCGAAAAAGACCGGGGTGAGTTCCCCCGACAGGAAGGCCGCCGGGTCGAATTCGGGCATCGCGCCCTGAATGAGTTCCACGTCTTCGCGCAGCTTGGCGGCGAGGTCAGCCCCGACGAGCGCGTCGAGCTGGGGGTCTTCCAGGCCCGCCGTCTGCACCGGGGCGCGGTGCTTGCCCCCCGAGGTGCGCTCGAAGGCGAGCACCTGCCCGGTCCCCAGGTCATAGACGCCCTTGAAGTCGGGGCCGTCCCCGATGGGCCAGGTCAGCGGCACCGCCGTGATCTTGAGGATGCCCCCGAGTTGCTCCAGCAGCTCGAAGGGGTCCTGCGCGGGGCGGTCCATCTTGTTCACGAAGGTCAGGATCGGGATGCCCCGGTTGCGGCACACCGCGAACAGCTTCTCGGTCTGCGCCTGCACGCCGCGCGCCGCGTCGAGGACCATCAGCGCGGAGTCGGCGGCGGTGAGCGTGCGGTAGGTGTCCTCCGAGAAGTCCTGGTGCCCCGGCGTGTCCAGCAGGTTGATGTGCCGCCCGGAATATTCGAAGGTCAGCGCCGAGGAGGAAATCGAGATGCCGCGCTGCTGCTCGATGCTCATCCAGTCGGATTTGGTGTGGCTGCGGCCTTCCTTGGCGGTGACCGACCCGGCCTCCTGAATCGCGCCGCCGTACAGCAGCAGCTTCTCGGTGATGGTGGTCTTGCCCGCGTCGGGGTGCGAGATGATGGCGAAGGTGCGGCGGCGGGCGATCTCGTGTTCAAGCTGGGCAGCGGGGATGGTCATGCGAACTACTCCTGCGGGCGGAACGGACACGCGCCCGGCGCTGTGGGGTCGTGGGGTCTGGGACGAAGCGCTCACCTGCGACTCGCGCTCACGGGGGCGGGAGGAGGTGGGTCATCCCGGCATGATAACGCCCCCGGCGGGCTGGAAGGCCGCGAGCGCCGCGTCCAGCGTGCCCAGCCGCGCCGCGATCAGCCGGGCGGGGTCGCGGTGGTAGCCCCCGGCCATCACCGTCACCAGCGGCGTGCGGGTGCGGGCCGCCCAGCGAAAGACCCGGTCGTCGCGCTCCCGCAGTCCCTCCAGCGTGAGCGCCAGCTTGCCCAGTTGATCGCCCTCCAGCACGTCCGCGCCTGCCAGGTAAAAGGCGAAGTCGGGCCGGAAGGCGGCGACGGCGGGGGCGACCTCCCGGTCGAGGGCGGCGAGGTACGCCGCGTCCCCGGTGGCGTCGGGCAGCGCCACGTCGAGGTCCCCCTCAGCCTTCTGGAAGGGGTAGTTGTTCGCCCCGTGCACGCTGACGGTCAGCACGCGCGGCTCGTCCGCGAACAGCGCCGCCGTGCCGTTGCCCTGGTGCACGTCGAGGTCGAGGACCAGCACCCGCCGCGCGTGCCCGCCCTCCAGCAACCAGCGGGCGCTGATCGCCACGTCGTTCAGGAAGGAAAACCCCCCCGCCCGGTCGCGCGAGGCGTGGTGGGTACCCCCGCCCAGGTTGAGGCCCAGGCCGTGCGCGAGGGCGTCCCGCGTGGCCGCCAGGGTCGCGCCGCTGCCTGCCAGACCGCGCTCTGCGACCGCCGGGGACCAGGGAAAGCCCAGCGCCCGTTCCTCCTCCCGCGTGACCTCGCCCCGGCGCCAGCGGTCCAGGTAGGCGGGGTCGTGCACGCGCTCGGCGTCGGGCCACGTCAGCGGCGGCGCGTCCAGCAGGGGCAGGCGCCCGGCGGCCTCCGCGAGCAACTGCTCCAGAAACTCGCGGGGCAGGAACTGACGCCGGGGAGGCGGGCCGTTCGTGTAAGCCGCCCGGCGAAAGGCGGTCCAGGCGCGGGGCCAGCCGGGAGGGAGGAGCAGGGTCACGGGTTCAGGCTACGGCCCGGCAGGCCGCGTGACTGGGCGGATGGACCGGGTGATGTCAGCGAGCTGGTCGCGGACTATCTGCGGCGCTGGGCGCAGGCATAGGCCGCGTACTTACCCGGAGGCTCCCCAGGCGGGGGCCTTTTTCGTGGTTCTCGCGGCAGGTCAGTTCAGCGCCGCGCTGCCCGGTTCCGCCGTTCCCGCGTAGACGGCCGCGAGGTCGCGCAGCATCCGGCGGGCCAGGACGATCAGGGCGTCCTCGTCCAGACTCTCGACCCGAAAACTCAGGCCCTGGGCGTACTCGCCCACGAAGGTCCCGCCGTCGCGGCGCACCCGCACCAGCACCTCGCACAGCCCCAGGCGAAACCACGCGGCGTGCCAGCCTCCCGGCGGCGGCGGGCGCAGGGCCGTGACGGGATCGGGCACCAGGTCGAGGGAGACGTTGTTCAGCGGCAACCCCGGCCCGCTGGCGGTTCGCAGCGCGTGGTACAGGGCATTGAGCAGCGCCTCGCACGCCCGCGCCTCGGCCTGCCGCTCGCTCGCCCGGCGGCGGATGGCGGCTTGCAGGGCGTCGAAGTCGGACACGGAAATATTCGTATCACGCCCGTGAATCAGGAGGGGCCAGGTTGGCCGCCCCGCTATCCTGCCGGGCGTGCCCACCCCACCCGCCCGGCCCCTGCTGCTGCTCTCCAACGGCACCGCCGAGGACCTGATCGGGGCGCGGCTGCTGACTGAACTGGGGCGGCCCGCGCGGGTGCTGCCGCTGGTGGGCGAGGGGCGGGCGTACGCAGGGGTGCCCGGCGCCACGCGGCTGGGCCCCAC
>NZ_JASNGB010000235.1 GCF_030271215.1 Deinococcus rhizophilus
GAAGCAAGCCCGTTCGGGCTTGATCCGTGCCGTGACGAGTTGCCTTGCCACGGCGCGTTTCTCGGTGGGCGTCACCGCTTTTTCTGAATCACGTCCTTCATCGCGTCGATTTCTAGACGCTGCTGACCCACAATCCGCAGGAGACGGGCGTTTTCCTTCTCCAAGCGACGAAGCCTGCGGGCTTGGTCAGCGCTGGTGTCGCCATACTTCTTCTTCCAAGTGTAGTAGGACGCGGTGCTGCATCCCAGGTCGCGGCAAAGCTCCTCGACAGGCTTATCGCCCTTTTTGGCGTCCTGGAGCAGCTTGATGATCTGGTCTTCGGAGAACTGACGGGTTTTCACAAGGGTGGCCTCGCTTTCCAGCCTAGGGCTGGGGGCGAGCCTGAGTCTCTAGTCCTGACCGTCCAGTTTTCGGGGGGCACTCCAAAGTCGCCTGCAGCCATCAGCCGCTTTCTCAATCACTACGAATGGGATCTCCGCGCGATCATCCGCGCCATGCGCCGCCATGCGTTAGAGCAATTCCAGCTNAAGTCGCCTGCAGCCATCAGCCGCTTTCTCAATCACTACGAATGGGATCTCCGCGCGATCATCCGCGCCATGCGCCGCCATGCGTTAGAGCAATTCCAGCTTTACCGCAGCCGTTTCACAGGGCGCTTTCCCAACATCGAACTCATTGTGGACATGACCTCCCTCCCCAAAGAGGGAAAATTCCCTCTGTTGGGCGGTTGGACACACCGCTTCAATGGTGTGACCGGCGTGCATTTGGTCGTGCTCTACATCTGTTGTGGAGAGGTGCGACTCCCCTGGTCATTCCTCATTTGGCGTGGCAAACACCAGACTTCACCGGCTGAATTGGCTCTCAAGATGCTCGCTCGTCTCCCGGTTGAGTTCCGGAAGGGCCGTACGGCCCTGCATGTTCTGGCAGATGCTGGGTTCAGTGGTCGGAAGTTCATTGCTGGGGTCCTTGATTTGGGCTTGACCGTCTCCGTCAGCATTCAGGCCAACAAGGTTATGGACACGGGTCTGGCCATCCGTCAGGTCCGTCGTCAAGGGCAGGCTATCTTCCTCAAGGACCTCCCGCAGATCCCTCTCTGGCTGTATTGGGTCTGGCTCCCGACCAAGACGGGAAGGGGCAAGGAAAAACGGTATGTGGTGTCCACCGTACAGTGGACACCTTCAACCATCCGCAAGAAAGGCCGTCGACGCTGGAGAATTGAGGCCCTGTTTAAGACGTTGAAAAGTCGGTTCGGGCTTCACAGATTTGGGCAACAAACCCGGCGTGGCGTCCTGCGCTACTTCTGCCTTTGCTTGCTGAGTTTTCTGCTCTGTCACTTTCAGGATCTCGAGGATGTGGAATCCGGTCACCGGACTTCTCCCTGGCCAGATTGGGGCGAACTCGCGGGCCGAGTTCGGGTTCAGTTCTGCGGTTTGGTGCGCCTTGCTGAGCTCGAGGCGGAGATCTTAAGCATTCGAACTGTCCTGGAAGGCGTTTTGCGGCTGTGAGCGCAAACTGCAAGATCTCAGGTACTGAGGGCAGCGAAGGCGACCAGCTGCACGAAGGCTTGCGGTGCAGCGCAAGCTATCAATCAACAGGACTGGGCCGAACGAACCGCACGATGGTCCGCGGAGCATTCCTGAGAGGCTATCGGGGAGTTGTGCAAGGGATGGTTGTGGACCAGCGACGGTATGGGTTTGCCACAGTCCCTCCTGGCCCCGCTGCCTACCCTGGAAGCAGGAGGGCGCTATGAAGGGTGTAAGCATTCATGTGATTCCGGATCACGGCATCGACCTTATTGCCATCAGCAACCAGGAGACCATCACGGTCGAGGACATCCGTAAGGCTGCCCGGGCCGTGAACGGCACGGACGAAGGCGTCGAGTACTTCATGACCCATCGTCACGCCGTGTTCGGGGACAGAACCGTGGATGA
Organism: Deinococcus rhizophilus; assembly: GCF_030271215.1. GTDB lineage: Bacteria > Deinococcota > Deinococci > Deinococcales > Deinococcaceae > Deinococcus > Deinococcus rhizophilus. The sequence goes on from NZ_JASNGB010000235.1 coordinate 1,929, forward strand.
AGCAGTCGAGGCCGGTCAAGCACGGATCGTCTTGGGGGCATTGCTGAACGCTGCGGGCATTTGAGTCCACAGGATGGAGATGACCGGCCAGAGAGCCAGTGACGGACTGACCCACCACCTGGCTGCTGGCCTGCCTGAGACTCTCGACGGCGCCCCCATCACCGTTGACCCCATCGATGGCGCCCTCGTGATTCGGCCTCAGGCGCCGACCGGGGGCGCCCTAGCGCTGAACCCGAGGCGACCGGCAGTGAACCCAACTGCAAATGTAGAGATGCCCTCTTCTGCCGACAATGCACTCAGATGAGCCCGGTGGGCCTGACGGTCCTCACACCACACAGGAGTTACGACGACTTCGGGGGCTTCACCGTCGACCGTCGCGAGGTTCCGCAAGCCACGAATGGGAAGTCGGTGGTCCCTGAACTGTGGATCCGCGTTGTCGGCAGCCAGAATTTCTGGCCCCTTCTCGGCATCCGCGAGGGCGTCAAAAGCGACCCCAGCATCTTCCCGGTTGCCATCGAAGTGCTCGCCCGAGGCCACTACCGCGTCCACACCACCTTCGACACCAGCATCGAAGCCCTCCTCGCCGGTCAGACCCCCACCCACAACGTTCACGAGATCCGTGCCGGAGGCCAGACATGACCCCACCCCAGACCCGCGCCCACCTCCAGCAACGTGCAGGCGACGCCCTCAAGCAAGACGGCCCCGGTGCCCTCGTCACCTTCCGCCTCCCCTTCGACCCCACCGCTCCGGACGCCCTGCCCGTCACGCCGACGCTCCTCGCGCCCCGCCTCGGCCGCGACGTGGAGACGGGAGAACTCGTGTACGGCCTCCCCGCTGCTACCCTGCTCTAACGCCCAACCCCACTCCCCACGCGCCCCTCCGGACCCCCGGACGGGGCGCGTTCCTGTGGCGGACCTGGCCCCTCCCCGCGCCGCCGCGAGAGGTCCCTCTACGCTCCCCCAGGTCATACCAGGGAGCGAAAGGAGACCCCCTGCCCACGCCCTATTTCCTTCATCGCATCACGGTCCACATCGACGGCCGCACCCACCGCTTTCACCTGGAAAACGCCACGCGCAAGGAGTGCGCCGCACGCGCCGCCCAGCGCTATGGCCTCGAACTCCACAAGGGTGCCCCCACCGCCAAGGGGCTACGCACGACCTTCCAGGCGCAGCGGCGAGCCGACAAAGCCCCCTGCACGATTACGGTGCAACCCGACTCTCCAGAGGACTCCGGCCTCTGAAGGAGAACGACTCCGCATGCCCAGCCTCACCGACCGCGCCCCGAAAGCGACTGCCGACGAACGCGCCCGGCGCCTCACCCACGCCGCCTCCCCCGACGGACAACGCCACCAGGTCAAGCTCGCTGCGGCCAGGGAAGCCCACCGTCAGGCCGCCCGCACTCGCCTCGTTCGGGCACTCGTGAACACCCGCGAACTCTCCCCCGATCAGGCACAAGCCACGGTGCCCGAGGACGCGCAACCTGCCCAACCGGTCACGGTTGACGGTCTGAGTTTCCGAGCAGCGGCGAACGGAAGCGAGCACGCGCTGGAGTGGCACGCCCTGCCGGACCGCTCCTCACCGGACGCCTGGGTGCATGTCATGGACCTCGAACACCTGAGTCGCCTGCTGCTCCAGCAGGGCCACACGCTGCCACCTCCAGGCCCCTCTTGATCGCGTCTTCCCACCACAGTCAGCGCGTCCCAACTCCGTAACGACCCCAGCCCCCAGGAGCCTCATGTCCCGATCCCGACGCCCCCATCCGCCCCGCCAACCCGACCCCGCCGAGGCGCTCGCGATGTACCTGCCC
>NZ_JASNGB010000236.1 GCF_030271215.1 Deinococcus rhizophilus
CCGCGCCCGCATGAAGACCAAGGCAGGCCGCAACATCCTCGCCCGTCGCCGTGCGAAGGGCCGTCACCAGCTCACCGTCAGCGACGAGTAAGGCCCCGGCCCCGCCAGGATCAGGCCATCGCCGTACCCGACTCCACCAGCGCCGCCCAGGACCGTGCCAGCCCCAAGGGGCCCCGCCGTCCGGTGGCGCTGGTGTCGTTGACCGGGGACCGTGAATTCCGGCGGGTCCGGCAGCACGGCGCGGTGGTGCGCGACCGCCTGTTTACCCTGCGCGTCACCGAGTACCGCCCCCGCTACGGTGAGGTGTGGCGGCCCCGCGCCACCATAGGCATCGTGATCTCCAAGAAAACCCTGGGCCGCGCGGTGGACCGCAACCGTGCTCGCCGCCGGGTGCGCGAGGCGCTGCGGACCCTGCCCGGCGGCCTGCCCCCCTGCCGCGCGATCCTGCTGCCCAACCCGGCTGCCCTGAAGGTGCCCTTTGCGGAGCTTCAGGCGGCCCTGGCGCGGGCCTTCGCGGGCACGCCGGGCAAGGGCAAGCGTGGAAAAGGGGGCGGGAACTCTGGCTCCTCCCCCCGCGTATCCGGCCGCGTGACCCCCCCTGTCCCGACCCCCGCCGAGGAGGGCCCAGCATGAGCGCCGCCTCCCGCGCCGTGCTGCGGCTGATCGGCTGGTATCAGCGCGAGCTCTCGCCGCGCAAGCCTGCCCCGACCTGCCGCTTTACCCCGAGCTGCTCGCAGTACGCCGCCGAGGCGGTGGGGCGCCACGGTGCCCTGCGGGGCGGCTGGCTGGCCGCCTGGCGCGTCGTGCGCTGCAATCCGCTGGTGCCCGGCGGCTTCGACCCGGTGCCGGGGGAGTGGCCGCGCCGCTCCTCTGCCGCCAGTGCGTCTGCCGCCGGTTCCCCTCCCTCCCGCCGCCCCCGCTCCAGAAAGTCACCCTGATGAAGACCCGAACCCTGCTTCCCCTGACGGCCCTGGGAGCGCTGCTGCTCACCGCCTGCGGCACCACCGGCCCCCTCCCCACCTTCGGCAAGGCGATCACGCCCGAGTGGATCGTGGCCGATTTCGACCCGAACCAGCCCGGCGACGAGTTCATCGCCACCAGCAACCTCAGTGACGTGGTGTTCAACGCGCGGGGCGAGGTGATCGGCTGGTACGTCAAGAACTACGCGGGAACGCCCTTTATCAAGCAGCGTGCCGACGGGACCTACGACTTTACCGCCCTGCGCGAGCAGCGCGGCATCGTGAACATGGTGGGGGACCGCAAGGCGCTCGCGCTGCAGGGGGAGGGCCTCGACCCCGCCGCCCCCGCCCAGGCCACGCGCCCCCGGCTGACCCAGAACCTCGCGCAAAACCGCCAGGACGCCGTGTTCCGCTACACCCAGAACGGCGTGGCGGTCACCAAGACCGTCACCCTGCACCCGCGCAACTACAAGGTAGACGTGCGGACCCGGATCGAGAATGGCCCACAAACGTATTCCATGCTGTTCCCCGGTCTGGGCAAGGCCGACAACCCCCGCGTGCAGGCCGTCCCCGTGGGCGGGCAGCCTGCCGCCGTGCAGGGCAGCGGCACCCTGACGGTGGAGAACATCGTCTACGCCGCGCTGCAGGAAAATCCCAGCCAGGTCGCGCACGCCCTGATCGTGCGGCCCCAGGGCGGGACGCAGGCGGACGCCGCGCTGACCGGGGGCGAGCAGGGCCTGATCCGGGTGGGCCTGACCGGGGACAGCAACCTGGAGGTCTACGGCGGGCGCAACGAGCTGATTCACCTCTACCAGAGCGGCCTGAGCACCCTGCCGGGGCTCTTTGCCCCCAACTGGTTCGGGCAGATCAGCCTCCTGATCGTGAAGCTGATGGAATGGCTCTACGGTTTCGTGGGCAACTGGGGGCTGGTGCTCGTGCTGCTCACGGTGCTGCTGCGCCTGATCATGTGGCCGCTGATGCAGGCGCAGGGCCGCACCACCGCCCGGATGCAGGTCATGCAGCCCAAGATCAAGGCGATTCAGGAGCGTTTCAAGGACAAGCGGGACCCCGAGTCGCAGCGGGCGATGCAGACCGAGATGGCGCAGCTTTACCGCGACCACAACTTCAACCCGGCGGGCTGCTTCTCGACCTTTATCCCGTTCCCGGTCCTGATCGCGCTGTGGTCCACCATCCGCAACTTCGAGTTCGACTCGGGCTTTTTGTGGCTGCCGGACCTCGCCATCCCGGACCCCTTCTATATCCTCGCGCTGATCTACCTGATCGTGAACATCGGCCAGCTGTACGTGATGACCCGCAAGAGCCCCGACATGTTCCGGCAGCAGGCCTTCATCTACATCATCTTCCTGTACTTCGCCCTGACCTTCCCGGCGGGCGTGACGATCTACATCATCCTGTCCACATTGATCGGCATCATTCAGCAGGTCATCATCAACAAGCAGGTCGAGCGCGAGACGGCCTCGCTGGGCCAGACGGTGCAAAAGGCCCCGCCCCGCGCCGCAGGCAAGACCGTCAAGACCATCGAAGCGCCGAAGAAGTAAGCGCCGCGAAAAGGGCCGTCCCGCCGCAGAAGGTGGGGCGGTTTTCTTGTGGAGTGTGGCCTGCCGCTTACGACGTGTGGAAGAAGATGGAGGTGGGTCACGCGAATGTCGTGGTTCACCTCCCCCCACAGGCTACGGGCCGCGCACCACACCCTCGGTCCGTCCCCAGTCCCGCAGGGCCCGCAGTGCCTCCCAGGTCCGCACACTGCGCCACTCGGTTTCCGCCTGGGGCCAGGCTTCAGGGAAGGTGCCGCCCCAGTCCCAGGTCGGTGCCCACGAGCCGTCCTCCCGCTGAGAGGTCAGGAGGTGGGCGAGCGCCGCCGCGAGCGCGTCGTCCAGCACGGGGGCCAGGGGAGACGCGGGGGTGGGGGCCACGTGGAGGGGGTCGAGGCCGTACCCGGCGAGGGCTTCGGGCGTGGAGGCCACCCGCTCCGGCAGCACGTCGTGGAGGTACTCCAGCACAGGCAGACGGTGGTCCCCCGGCACCTCGGGGGTCTGGGCGAAGAGGGCGGCGACCGCGTGCCCGTTCACGTCCCCTGGCTCCAGCCCGGCGAGAATGGCGTCACGCGTCTCCACCGTCAGCAGCGCGAGCAGGCCTTCCGGCAACAGCTCCGGCCAGCGCCAGAGCCGCGCCACGATTCCCGCGCGGGGATTGACCCGGAACCCGCCGAACGCCGCCGCGAGGGCCTCCGGCCCGGCCTGATTCCACCAGAGGGCGTGCGGGTGCGCCGCTGCCTCCGGCGGCAGGAAGGGCCACACCGACCCGCCGGGTGTGACGTGCAGGTGCTCGCGCAGCCACGCCACGGCGCCGGTCAGCAGATCGTTGGGCGCGGGCACCCCGAGGTCGTGCAGCACCTCCAGCGCCGTAGCCGTCGCCAGCACGCTGCTCTCCGGCGCCCGCACATCCGGCTCCAGCGCCCGCCCGAAGCCGCCGTCGGGATTGCGGGAGTGAGCCAGCGCCTCCAGCACATCCTCCATGCGTCCGCCCTCGAAGGCGTGGCGAAAGCGGGCGGCCTCCAGCGGTCTTCCCCGGTCCAGCAAAAAGGCGCGGGCACGGGCGAAGGCTTCCGGCGTGAGGCGGGCGTCGTTCGGGGGGGTCATGGGGCAGGGTAACGCAGGGAGCGGCCAGGGTCGGGCCCTCAGCTCCCGGCCAGTTGCGCCCGCGCCGCCGCGAAACCCGGCCGCAGCCGCAGCGCCTCGCGGTAGGCG
>NZ_JASNGB010000237.1 GCF_030271215.1 Deinococcus rhizophilus
CCGACGGCCTGCGCCGGGCCTCCGCGCTGCTCGCGGAGCGGGCCGACCTCTTCGCCCGCACCATCGCCACCGAGGCGGGCAAGCCGCTCAAGGCGTCGCGGGTGGAGGTCGCCCGCAGTGTGGAGAACCTCGCCTTCGCGGCCGACGAGGCGCTGCGGCTCGCGGGCGAGGGGATTCCGCTGGACGCCAGCCGCTTCGGGGAGGGCCGGATCGGGTTTACCCGCCGCGAGCCGCGCGGGATCATCGCGGCGATCAGCCCTTTCAACTTTCCGCTGAACCTCGCGCTGCACAAGGTCGGCCCGGCGCTCGCGGGCGGCAACGTGGTGATTCTCAAGCCCGCGCCCCAGACGCCGCTGACCGCCAACCTGCTGGCGGAGCTGCTGCGGGACGCCGGATTCCCACCTGGCGCGGTGGGCGTGCTGCACGGCGGACCCGAGCTGGGCGCGGCGCTGACCTCGGCGCCGGAGGTCGCGCTGGTGAGCTTTACCGGCAGTCCGGGCGTGGGCGAGAGCATCAAGCGCGGCAGCGGCCTCAAGCCCGTCGTGCTGGAACTGGGCAACAACAGCGCCAATCTCGTGGACGCCGAGAGCGACGTGGAGGGCGCGGCGCGGGCACTCGCCGCCGTCTCCTTCGCCTACCAGGGACAGGTGTGCATCCACCCCCAGCGCCTGATCGTGCACGAGGCCGCCTACGACCGCTTCCGGGAGGTCTTTCTGGAGGCCAGCCGGTCGCTGGTGTGCGGTGACCCTCTCGACGAGGCGACCGACGTGGGGCCGCTGATCGGGGCGGCGGCGCTGGAACGGCTGGGAGACTGGATCGGGGAAGCGCAGGCCCTCGGCGGACGGCTGCTGCTGGGCGGCACCCCCCGGGGCAATATCCTGCCTCCCACCGTGCTGGAGGACGTGCCCGAGCAGGCCCGGATCGTCGCGGAGGAGGCGTTCGGCCCTGTGGTGGTCCTCTCCCGCGCCGCAAGCTGGGCGGAGGCCATCGCCGCCGCCAACCGCAGCCGTTACGGCCTGCAGACGGGGGTGTTCACGACCAACCTCGGGCACGCGCTGGAGGCAGCCCGCGACCTGGAGGCGGGCGGGGTGATCGTGAACGACCCCAGCACCTTCCGGGTGGACCAGATGCCCTACGGCGGCATCAAGGACAGCGGTTTCGGCCGCGAGGGGGCCCGCGCCTCGGTCGAGGAACTCACCTACGTGAAGACGGTCGTGCTGCGCTAGAGCATTGGACAGAATGACGGCCCCCGGGGGACAGCACCCAGGTGCCTTCCCAGGCTGCCCCATGCTCCTGTCCCATTCGCTCGCTCTGCTGCGCAGCTTTGCCAGTCCGCTCGGCCAACGAAGGTGGAACCCCACCGCCTTCCTACGGCACATGCTCTGGAAGCCGCGCCAGGCGGGGGCGGTGGGGGTGCCCGGTCTTAAACGTGACTTAATGAACTTTCTGGAAACAGCGTCCAGCACGACGTTTTTGGGCGAATGACCTGGAGGAATGCGTGCTGGAGGGCCTGGACGGCAGATACCCCCCCTTTCCGCCTTCCATCACATATGTCATGCTGCACGCCATGACGAAGAAAACGACGAAGGCGACGGCCAGCAAGAAGTCCGAGGGCACGGCCAGCCGGGGTGCCAACGGCGGCGCGACCCGTGGCCGCAGCACCAGCACCGAGAGCGGCGACCGCAGCGGCAAGGTCGCCAAGACCCAGCTGGTCGAGCAGGTCGCCGAGAAGACCGGCCTGACCAAGAAGCAGAGCGAGGAAGCCGTCAGCGCCATGCTCGACGTGGTCGTGGACGCCATCCGCGGCGGCCAGAGCGTGGGCCTGCCCGGCCTGGGGACCCTCAGCGTCAAGGCCACCGCCGCCCGCACCGGCGTGCGCCCCGGTACCTCCGAGAAGATCCAGATTCCCGCGGGCAAGAAGGTGGCCTTCAAGGTCGCCAGCACCCTCAAGGGCAACCTCTAAGCCTTCCGCTCCTGTCCGGGCCGCCCTCCCAGCTGGGGGCGGCCCGGTTGTTGGTGCGCGGTGGAGGCAGGTGGGATGTGCGGGTGTGGCCGATGGCGCGGACAGTTTTCTAACCCTGTACCTGTAGGGCTCTAACCGCGCTGGGACCGCGTGGCCGTCCACCCCCCTCTGCTCCGCAGCTCTGCGAGTCCCCAACCCCTCCCCTTGCGGAGCTGTGCCAGTCCCCCGCAAGGGGAGAGGGGCTTTTCGTGTCCTTCACGGGTTTCTTCCCCTCAACCCAAGAGATCACGCCTTGCCACCTCCAGCGTGCCCGGCTCAGCGCCGTTTGGCCCGGCGTGGGGGCAGGTCCCGGGCCCCGGTGTAGGCGGCCACCAGCTCGGCCCCGATCTCGCCCCGCTCCACCGCCCGGCGCACCGCGCAGCCGGGCTCGGTGCGGTGCGTGCAGCCCCGGTAGCGGCAGCGGGTGGCGAGTTCCTCGATCACCCCGAAGCGCGAGCTTCCGGTCCCGGCGTCCCCGTCCCACACGGCGATGTCCCGCAGCCCCGGATTGTCGATCAGCAGGCCCCCAGCGGGCAGGCGGTAGAGGGTGCGCGTGGTCGTCGTGTGGCGTCCCTGCCCGTCCTGGTCCCGCACCGCGCCGGTCGCGGCGGCCTCGCGCCCCAGCAGGCGGTTCGTCAGGGTGGACTTGCCGACCCCCGAGGAGCCGATCAGGGCGACCGTGACCCCCTCGCCGAAGTAGGGCCGCAGGGCGTCCAGACCCTGGCCCGTCGCCGCCGCGACCGCGTGCACCGGCAGGTCCGGGGCCAGGGCCGCGACCGACCCGGCCAGGGAATGAACCTCCGGCACGGCGTCCGCCTTGTTCAGCAGCACGACCGGCCGCGCCCCGCTGAGCCCCACGGCCGCGACGTAGCGGCCCAGCCGGGGCAGGTCGAAATCGAGGTCTGGCGTGGTCACGATAAACACCACGTCCACATTGGCCGCGATCACCTGTTCTGCCAGGCCGCCCTGCACCGCCCGCGCAAAGCTGGTCCGGCGGGGCAGCACCTCCACGACCCGCAGCGGCGATCCCGCGCGGCGCTCCACCATCACCCAGTCCCCGATGACCGGCGAGGTCTGGCCCCCCGCCACGGCGTGCCGGAAGGCCCCCGGCAGCGCCGCCTCCTCCGGCCCCCTCGCCGTCCAGACCTGCAGGGTGCTGCGCCCGGTGCGGGCCACCCGGCCGGGTTCCAGTTGCGGCCGGACCTCGGGCGGGGCGGCCGAGACCATCTCGCGGGCCGCCTCGGCAAAGTTCGCGGACCAGCCCAGGGCGTGCAGGGGGTCGGGGCTCATCGGGACCGGAAACGCGGGGAGAGGTGAGGCAGGGGCATGGGCTCAGGGTAGATCGGGCGGCCCCGCGAGCGGAATGGGCGGCTTGCGGTGAAGTTGACCCTCGGCCGCAGGGCCTGCCCGCCCGCCTGCCCCACGCTCTAGCCCTTTGCCTCCACCGTCACCGGCAGCTCGCACGCCGTGATCTCCCCATGCGGCGAGACGGCCAGCACGCGGCGCTCGGCCAGCGTCCACAGCGCCCGGTGAATCGCCATCTCGGCGGCGGGCTCGCCGGAGGGCGCGAGGCGGTCGAGCAGCCCGGTGTAACGCATCCCCTCGCCCTGGCCGCCCGCCCAGGGCGTCGAGTCGGCCAGCAGCGTGAGCACCCGCCGCTGCTGGGGCGTCTCCCCCTGCGCGATCAGGGCGGCCCTGGCC
>NZ_JASNGB010000238.1 GCF_030271215.1 Deinococcus rhizophilus
CCGGGCACCCGCCGCCCCACCGCGCCCCCCGCCAGGATGTACAGCGCCCAGAAGGCCCCGGCGGTCAGGGCCAGCGCCACGCCCAGCGGGTCCAGCCCCTCCCCCACCCCGCCGCGCGGCGCGATCAGAAGGATTCCAAGTGCAGCCAGCGCCACCCACCCCAGGTCCCGCGCCCGCCGCGAGAGGACCAGCGACAGCACCAGCGGCCCCACGAACTCCAGCGTGACGGCCAGGCCCAGCGGCAGCCGCGTCAGCGAGAGGTAAAAGGTCAGGTTCATCAGGCCCAGGGCCACCCCGTAGGGCAGCACCGCCCGCCACGCCGACCACGGGAGGTCCTGCAGCCGGGGCCGGAAGATCACGCCCAGGATCGCCGCCGCCAGCGTGACCCGCAGCCCGGTGGTGCCCGCCGCCCCCAGCGTGGGAAACAGCGACTTGGCAAAGGCCGCGCCCCCCTGAATACTCAGCATGGCGATGAGCAGCGAGGGAATGGGCGGCAGGGCAGGCAGGCGCACGGGGGGCATTGTAGGGGCTGCAGGAACACGAGGGAGGCCGGAGCATGACGCTCTGGCCTCCCCTGTTTAGATGGCCTACGCCCAGCGGATCAGCCCCGCCTCCAGCCCGTGGCTCAGGCCCTCGATCACCGGGAGCATCCGGACGCCCACGGTGTAGAGGCCGCTGCCGGGGAGGGGCACGGCGGCGCGGTAGCTGCCGTCGCCCTGGCGCTCCAGCGGGAAGCGGGTCACGTCGTCGCCGCGCTTGAGGACCGCCTCCACCCGCAGGTCCTCGGGGCGGATGCCCGCGGGCTGCACCTGCGCCCGGACCTCCACGGTCTGGCCGGGGCGGGCGGTGGCGGGCAGGTCCGCACTCGCGCTCAGGCTGGTGTGGGGCCACTGCCCGCGCACCCAGACCTTCCACTCCGCGACCTGGCGGGCACGGGCGGCGTTTCCGGCGGACAGGGTCGCGCCGCGCTCGCCCAGGGGCACGTAATACTGCCGCACGTAGTCGATGACCTGCCGCTGCATCGAGAAACGCGGGCTGACGGTCCGGATGGCCCGGCGCACCGTCCGCGCCCAGCCCGCCTGGTCGCCGTAGTAGCTGGGCACGATCTCGCGCTCCAGCGTCTGGTAGAGGCTGTGGGCGTCGGCCTCGTCCTGCACGTTCAGGTCGGCGTACTCGCGCTCCTCGCCGATGGGCCAGCCGTTGGTGCCGTCATACCCTTCGCGCCACCAGCCGTCGAGGATGGAGAAATTGGGTGCCCCGTTGAAGCTGGCCTTCATGCCGCTGGTGCCCGACGCCTCCAGCGGGCGGCGCGGGTTGTTCAGCCAGATGTCTACTCCCTGCACGAGGTGGCGGGCGACGTTCATGTCGTAGTTTTCCAGAATCACTATGCGGCCCCGGAACTCGGGCAACTGCGACATCCGGTAGATCTCCTGGATAAAGGCCTTGCCGGGGTTGTCGGCGGGGTGCGCCTTGCCCGCGAAGACGAACTGCACCGGGCGCTGGGGGTCGTTCAGGATCCGCGCGAGGCGCTCGCGGTCGCGGAACAGCAGGGTGGCCCGCTTGTAGGTGGCGAAGCGGCGGGCAAAGCCGATGGTCAGGGCGTCTTCGGAGAGCAGCCCGTCGGTGGCGGCGAGGTCGGCGGCCGAGGCCCCATTCCTGAGCCCCTGCTCGCGCACCCGCGCCCGCACGAAGGCGACCATCTCGCGCTTCATGTCGCGCTGCACGCCCGCAAGCTGCGCGTCGCTGAGGCGCTCGACCGCCTCCCACATGGCCTCGTCTTCCAGCCGCTCGGTCCAGTCGCCCGGCAGCACCGCCGAGAGCAGGTCGCGCATCGCCTGCGAGGTGAAGGTGAGGTTATGCGCCCCGTTGGTGACGTGGCCGATGGGCACCTCGGCGGCCTCCGCGCCGGGGTAGAGGAACTTCCACATGTCGCGGCTGACCTCCCCGTGCAGCTCGGAGACGCCGTTCGCCGCGCGGCTCATGGCGAGGGCAAACACCGTCATGGAAAAGGTCGGCACCCAGTGGCCGTCCCACTGCTGGTCGTGGCGGGCCAGCGCGTAGAGGTCGTCGCGGGTGGTGCCCAGCAGCCCCGGCCACTCGGGAAGGTACCGGTCCACGAGGTCGTAGGCAAAGGCGTCGTTGCCCGCCGGGACCGGCGTGTGGGTGGTAAAGAGGGTGGAGGCGGCGACCGCCTCGGTCGCGGTGCGGAAGTCCAGCCCACCGCCGACGAGTTCGCGCACCCGCTCCAGCCCCAGCAGGGCGGCGTGGCCCTCGTTCATGTGGTACACCTGCGCCGGAACCTCCAGCACCCGCAGCGCCCGCAGGCCCGCGACCCCCAGCAGCACGTACTGCTGAAAGCGCAGTTCCTGGTTGCCGCCGTAGAGCCGGGCCGTGAGCTTGCGGTCCTCGGGCGAGTTCCCCGGCACGTTGGTGTCCAGCAGCAGCACACGGATGCGCCCGATCAGCAGCTCCCAGACGCGCACGTGAACCTCGCGCGAGCCGATCTGCACCGACACGCGGGCCTCCTCGCCCGCCGGGGTGCGGGCCGGGCGGAGGGGCAGGGTGGTGAGGTCCAGCTCGTCGTAGGCTTCCTCCTGCCAGCCGTCCCGGTTGAGCATCTGCCGGAAGTAGCCCTGGTGAAACAGCAGCCCCACCGCCGTGAAGGGCAGCCCCAGGTCAGAGGCACTCTTGCAGTGGTCGCCCGCCAGCACGCCGAGGCCGCCGGAGTAGATGGGCAGCGACTCGTGAAAGCCGTACTCCATGCTGAAGTAGGCGACGGGCGCGAGCTGCGGGGCGTGACGAATGGCCCAGGTGTCGGTCTTGCCGAGGTAGGCGTCGAAGTCCGCGATGACGGCGCGGTAACGCTCCAGATAGGCGGCGTCGGCGGCGGCCCCGTCCAGCCGGGCCTGCGGCAGCTCCAGCAGCAGCCGCACCGGGTTGTGCTGGAAGCGCTCCCACAGCGCGGCGTCGAGGTCGCGGTAGAGGTCCTGCGCCTGAGGGGTCCACGACCAGTAGAGGTTGTAGGCGAGGTCGGAGAGCCGCGCGAGGGCGGCGGGCAGCTCCGGGAGAACAGTGACCTGACCGAGAACGTTCATAACCTGCTGAGCTTACACCGGGGGCCGAGTCCACAGCCGGGGCGCGGAAGGCAGCTCCCGTTACCCGTGGTTTTGCGGCAGCGGGTGCGCGGGCGCGGCGGCGTGTTCGGCCTGCATGCGCTGTTCCTCGCGGACCTCGCGGTCGAGGAAGTAGTTCAGGGCCGTGCGGATGCCCGCGATGGCGGCCAGCTTGCCGATGTCGTCCCAGGTGGGGGCGACCGCCGTCTTGAGGATATCGGCGGCGAGCAGCAGTTCCAGCACGAGCGCGAGCCAGTGTCCCAGCCGCAGGCGCAGCGTCTCCATGCTCTGCCCCCGGTTCCTGCGCCGCACGGCGAGCCGCCACAGCGCCTCCAGCACCGCGTACCCCACGATCACGGCGCACACCGCCTCCACCCCGGTCGCCAGGGTCAGGGTCACCTGCCGCACGAGGTCCTCGAAGGTTCCCAGAAAGCTTGTCGCCTCGGCTGACATGGGCAGCAGCCTACCGCGCCGGGAGCACTCCCCAGAGCCTGACGCTGCTGGAACGGTGCCCCTGCCCCCTCCCCCACGCATGCTCTAGAGCATGTGCCCTAAGAATGCGGTGGGTTTCCGCATTCG
>NZ_JASNGB010000239.1 GCF_030271215.1 Deinococcus rhizophilus
CGAAGTGCCTTGCCTCTCGGTCCGCTCCTGGGGGGTCAGTCCAGAGCTAAAACAAACGGCTGGCGCGTGTTTCTCCCTCCCCCCTTGCGGGGGAGGCTGGGAGGGGGGTGGGCGGCGAAGCCGCCCCAGCGCAGTTGCCAGCAAGATGCCCGGCCTGAACATTGAGGCCAGGATCAAAGATGAAAGACTTGTCTGCGCCACTCAGCTCCTTGTGGGGGACTCGTAGAGCTGCTTGCAGAGGGCCGGGGACTCGTAGAGCTGCGGAGCAGAGGGGGGTGGCGGGCGAAGCTCGCCCTCCTGCCCGGGGGCCGACCGGGGAGGCCAGCGCATCTGCGCCCGCGCCCCACCCCCCCCGCGCCCTATCCTGCCGGGCATGTCCTTGCAACTCGTCCGCAGGTTCCAGAAACGGCTCGAGGAGGCCGTGCAGTTCGGCGGCACGCGCAACGAGACGAGCGTGCGCGGCGCCTTTCAGGGCCTGCTGACCGAGTGGGCCGAGGCGCAGGGCGACCCCCTGCGGCTGGTGCCGGAAGTGGGCTACCGTCCGCCCGGCCAGAAGAACACGGTCTACCCCGACGGCACCCTCAAGGACGCCCTGCAACAGCCGCGCGGCTTCTGGGAGAGCAAGGACGAGGCCGACACGCTGGACGCCGAGATCGAGAAGAAGTTCGCCAGGGGGTACCCACGCGACAACATCCTCTTTGAAGACAGCCGCACCGCCGTCCTGATTCAGCACGGGGAGGAGGTCCAGCGCGTCAGCATGGACGATGCCGACGCGCTCGCGGGCCTGCTCACCACCTTTTTCGCCTTCGAGCCGCCGCAGGTCACCGAGTTCCGGCGGGCCATCGAGCAGTTCCGGGCTGAGATGCCGCACCTGCTGGGCGTGCTGCGGGAGGCCATTGCCGCCGCCGAGACGAACCCCGACTACGTGCGCGAGCGGGACGCCTTTGTCGAGCTGGGGCGCGAGGCCATCGACCCCGGGTTCCGGGCGAAGGACGCGGGCGAGATGCTGATTCAGCACATCCTGACCGGGGACCTCTTCCGCAGCGTGTTTGACAACGCGCAGTACCACGAGGACAACAACATCGCGCAGCAGCTCGGGCGGGTGGCCGACACCTTTTACACGGGCCAGATCCGGCGCGACGTGGACGGGCGCACCAGACGGTATTACGGCGCGATCAACGCCGCCGCCGCCCAGATTGCCGACCACCACGAGAAACAGCGCTTCCTGAAGGTGCTGTACGAGAACTTCTACCGCGCCTACAACCCCGCCGGGGCCGACCGCCTGGGCATCTTCTACACCCCCGGCGAGATCGTGCGCTTCATGGTGGGGGCCACCGACGCCCTGCTCGACCGCCATTTCGGCAAGGCGCTGGCCGACCCCGGCGTCGAGATTCTGGACCCCGCCACCGGCACGGGCACCTTTATCACCGAGCTGATCGACTACCTGCCCCGGGGCAAGCTGGAATACAAGTACGCCCACGACCTGCACTGCAACGAGCTGGCGCTGCTGCCCTACTACATCGCCAACCTGAATATCGAGGCCACCTACGCCCAGAAGATGGGCCACTACGCCGAGTTCAGGAACATCGTCCTCGTCGATACCCTCGACAACACGGGGTTTGGGGTCAGCAGCGCCCAGGAATCGCTGTTCGGCGGCGTCAGCGCCGAGAATCTGGAGCGGGTCAAGCGGCAGAACGCCCGCCCACTGCGCGTCATCATCGGCAACCCGCCGTACCGGGCGAATCAGGCCAACGAGAACGACAACAACAAGAACCGCGAATACGCGCAGATCGACCGCCGCATCAAGGAAACCTACGTCGCCGCCAGCCGCGCCCAGAAAACCAAGCTGTACGACATGTATTCCCGTTTTCTGCGCTGGGCCACCGACCGCCTCAAGGACGACGGCATCGTCGCCTTCGTCATGAACCGCAGTTTTATCGACAGCCGCACCTTTGACGGCTTTCGCAAGGTCGCCGCCGACGAATACACCCACATCTACGTCATCGACCTCGGCGGCGACGTGCGGGCCAATCCCAAACTCAGCGGCCCCAAACACAACGTCTTCGCCATTCAGACGGGCATCGCCATCGCCTTTCTGGTCAAGGCGACGCCCACCAGAAAGCGCCGCGCCGACGCCCCAGCGCAGCCCGCCGTGATCGAGTACGCCCGCCGCCCCGAGATGGACACCGCCCGCCAGAAGCTCGACTGGCTCGCCTCCACCCCATTCGGAGACGTGGACTTCGAGCGCATCCGCCCCGACGCCAAGCACAACTGGATCGGGCAGGCCGAGCATGGGTGGGAGGAGTTCCTGCCTGTGGCGGACAGAGACACGAAAGCGGCAAAGAGTCTGGGGCAGGAGCGGGCAATTTTCAAGCTGTACTCTCAAGGTGTTGTAACCGCGAGAGATGAATGGGTTTACGATATATCTGACCCCAGCCTAGCTGTTAAGGTTAAATATTTGATCGAAAGTTACAACAATGACGTTAAAAGAAACGTTGGAAAAATTGATGCTAAGCCTGATTTCTCCGCAGATGGGGTTATAAAATGGTCACGCGCTGTCAAAAATGATCTTGGGAAGGGTTTGAAATATAAGTATAAGCAGGAAAATGTACGCTCATCGCTTTATAGGCCATTCGAAAAATTGAGATTATACTTTAGTAAAAATCTCAACGAGGTTCAATACCAGATGCCGTCTGTATTTCCTAAAGATGACACGAAGAACACCATTATTTGCTTCTCTGGCACATCATCCGCTAAAGATTTTCAAACGTTGGCTTCTACGATTGTTCCATCATTTGACCTGCTAGAAAAAACTCAATGCCTCCCCCTTTACCGTTACTCAGGCGACGAGCGCATCGACAACATCACCGACTACGCTCTCAAAGCCTTCCAAACCCATTACGCCGACCCCCGCATCACCCGTGAGGACATCTTTCAGTACGTCTACGCCGTCCTCCACCACCCGGCGTACCGCGAGAAGTACGCGCTGAATCTGCGCCAGGAGTTCCCGCGTGTGCCCTTTTACCCGGAGTTCGGGCGCTGGGCAGCCTGGGGCCGCGAACTGATGGGGCTGCACGTGGGCTTCGAGACGGTGGACCCCTACCCGCTGGAGCGCGTGGACGTGCCGCCGAAAGGGGAGACGCCCGAGGCGCGGGCGCTGGCGGCGCGGGGACGGCTGAAGGTGGTGCGCGACGCGGCCAAGGTGCCGACCGGGGCGATAGAACTCGACGGCCTGACGACCCTGCGCGGGGTGCCGCCGGAGGCGTGGAGCTACCGCCTGGGCAACCGCTCGGCGCTGGAATGGGTGCTGGAGCGCCACAAGGAAACGGTGCCGAAAGACCCGACCATCCGCGAACGCTTTCACACCTACCGCTTTGCCGACCACAAGGAACGGGTGGTGGACCTGCTGGCCCGCGTGACGACCGTGAGTGTGGAGACGGCGCGGATTGTGGGCGAGATGCCGGGGGAGACGGTGTAGGGGGAGTGAGCGGGTGGGGGGTCAGGGCGTTTCGTCCACTTCAGCCCGGTTGCGGCCCGACTGCTTGGCGCGGTAGAGGGCCGCGTCCGCCCGTGCGAACAGCGCCGCGCCCGACTCGCCGGGGCGCAGGGTGGCGACGCCGAGGCTGACGGTCAGCGGCCCGCAGCCG